>JBJMOT010000081.1:0-41420 GCA_045803585.1 Gemmatimonadaceae bacterium | reverse complement strand
GCTCATCAAGCAAGGGTTCAAGCCGGAGCAGATCCCCCTCGTCCTGCGCCCGCGCCCGTTGGCGTCCGACTACGAAAGGAAGGTGGATTCGCTCGTTCGCATCGGCTGGATCGGTCGGCTCATGCCCGTCAACAGCAAGACCGGCTATGACGACAAAGCCGGCAGTGTTGCGAAGGCCATGCTTTACACGCTGATGCCCGCCGGCACACGCATTGTCGTTCCCGATTCGCAATGGAGCAGCTTCGCGTGGGGCTCGATGCTCATCGGCGCGGCGCTTCGCGGTTGTCAGGTATTCGCAATAGGACCTGGCCTCGACAACGCGCCATACGCGCGTAGCGCCTGGCCGCAGTTCTCCCTGCAGTATGACATCTTCTCGGCGCTGATATCGGTATCCACGATTCTCCACGCGCAGATCGCGGCAGCCGGAGGTGGGCTGCACGTTGGGTTGTACGAAGGTGAAGTCGGAACGCGGGACTTCGAGGCGCGGGTGAGGGAGTTTAGCGCCGGACTGAAGCGCAACCGGTTCATTCGCGACGTGTTCCCGTTCCAGCCTGCTTTGTATGATTTCATGGAGGACACGGATCGCCTGCTCAAGGCCGTCGGTAATGTTCCGCAAGACACGACAGCGGGCAACGACACCACCATACGCCCGAGACTCCACCTCAAAAGCCAGTTTTACGCATCACGCGCGTTCGTCGAGCAAGTTCTTCCACTCCCTGCGTGGAGTCAGATCCTTCTCCTCACTCTGCGCGCGCGAATCGCGGAGCGCGCAGAATCCATCGAACGTCTCCCGACCGATTCTGCCTCGTTCGCCAATCGTCCGAACTCCTTCGCGCAGCTCGCGCCGCTCGCTCCGTTTCTAAGGGCGCGCACACCGGCTCAGAGCGATGCTCAAGCGATCTATCTCAGCCTCGGATCGCAAAATCAGGACGATCGATCGCTCATCGAGAATGGCGAAGTGCTGGCCGTGATCTCGGGCGAGGCTGCATTGGCCGGCATTGCCGACTACGTCTATCTCGTGGCTCGCGCGACATGGTTGGACACCCAGGCTGATCTCGACAGGGAGCAGCCACCGGTGTCGAAGTTCAAACACGACATGGCACGCTGGCTACGCCGGCTGATATGAAGACCGTAGTTCTCGCCCTGCTGGGGCTCACGGCACGCGCGGTCGCCCAGCCGATGCCAGCTGCCCCTGTCGCAAATGTCATCGCGCGACTTGAGACACATCGCAGCGATGTCTTCGACACTACGGAGACAACCGCGTGGTACGCGCGCGGTGCCAACCAGCTCCACGTTCTGACCCATGAAAACGTCATCAGCCGCGAGTCGCTTCTCTTACCCGGTGAACCTTACGACTCCGATGCAGCAGCCGAGACCGTGCGCAATCTGCGAAAACTGGGCGTGTTCGGCACTGTTTCGCTCGACACGATTACTGACAACGGGCTGGTGGTAAGGATTCACACCAAGGACGCTTGGTCGACGAAACCATTCGTCAATTACAAAAGCGCCGGCAGCCAGGCGATTTGGGGGTTCGGAGTCAGAGAAGACAACTTGATGGGCAGGCTGATCAGCCTGCTTGCCAGCTATCGTCACGAGACGGACCGTGAGATAAAAAAGCTCGCCGTCGCTGCTCCGCGCATCATTGGGAATCAGGTGACGCTGGCCGGACTCCTCGAGAACTTCTCCGATGGTCACCACGACAGCGCTGCGGTGGCGTTCCCTTTCTTTTCACTATCGGCGCGTAACGCGGCCTTTCTAACCGGCGAGATCTTCAACGCCGACGTGCTGCAGTATTTCGGTGGGGAGCATACCGCCAGTGACACTTTGAAGCGCCACTATTCGATCGGTCGCGCCAGCGTTTCGCGCGCGGTTCACGCCGGCGACAAGGGATACATGCGCATCTCATTGGACGGCCAGTACCGGCGCGACGATTTCGTTCCTCTCGCACTCGCAAGCACCATCGGCAAGACTACCACGGCCGCGCTCTTCGGATATGGAGAATGGGATCGCGCGGATTTCGTTGTCGCTCAGCACTATCGAAACCTGGGCCCTGAAGAAGATGTCGACCTCAGCACCACCATTCGAGCCGGATTGAGTCTCGCGCCCGAACAATGGGGCTACTCGCACAACGGCGCTGGTCCATTTTTCAACATCCGCACCGGCGCCCAGCTCGGTCACGGATTCATCACTTTCCAAAGCGAAGGCACCTCACTTTTTTCGGGGGGCCTCGACTCCGGAACCGTAACAGTCGATGTCACCAGCTTCCTCACTCCACGACCGCGTCATTCTCTCGTTCTGCATGCGGATGCGGGTTGGTCCAGGAATCCCGTGCCGAGTGACGTGTTCGACCTTGGACTGACCCGTGGCCCGAGAGCTTTTCCCGATCACGCGTTCACTGGCGACCGAAGCTTCGTGACAATGGCCGAGTATAAATGGGTCGTTTGGCCGGACATTAAGCACCTCGCAAGCGCAGCGCTCGCTGGATTCATGGATTACGGCGGTGCCTGGTACGATGGGTCGCCGCATCGGACCGGGACGGATCTTGGTGCCGGTTTGCGCATCGGGTCGGTTCGCCTTCCATCGGTCGCCGGTGCATTCCGGCTGGATATCGCGCGGCGCTTCAAGAATGACGTCGAGCCCGGGGGTTGGGTTTTCGTTTTCGGAAGCGGACTCGCCTTCGAACGAGTCATCAAATAGCAAGCCTGGAACTAGTCCGGGCGCTTTGGCTCTCCGAGCATGGTGTCGGCGTGGTCCATATGGTCATCGTGCCAGATGGACTTGAGATCGTTTCCCGCAAACGTGTTGACGTGTACCATCCAACCGAACGCCTGGGGGATGAACCGGCCGTTGACCGCCTGGCACTCTTCCTTGGTGGCGACGCCGAGCGGGCCGAAGATGGGTCGTCCATTACTGGTCTCGTACCAACGATCCTTGGCGTTACGCGCCGGCACGCACCAGTTCACGTGACGGTGCCAGCGGGCGACGCTGAGCGGAACGCGATCATTGAGCTCGTCCTCTGACGTGCGCTTCGACGCAGTGTACATCGCGCCTACAAGGTGAAACTGACCCTGCGCATCTTTCTTATATAAAAGCGACGTCGGCCTGGCCGCATCGAATCCGAACTGATTGCGGATCGCGTTCCAGCCTTTTGTGAAGTGGTACTGCGGCTGATTCCTGATCTGTGGCGCGAACATTTTGTACCCATCTGCCTCCGCTACCCTCACGTCCTGGTATTTGGCGATCGCTTGCCTCAGTTCGTTCACGACCTTTGCCGAACGGACTGAATCACCCGGCGTCAATGGGCGAGGGCTGGAGTAAGCCATGTGGCTGGCCATCGCCGCCATTCTCCAGTCGTTGCTGGCAGCGCTCATGTCCATTGCATCCATGCTATGCGACGACGCCGATGCGGTCGTGGCCGAGTCTGAATGGTCGTGGGTGTGCTGCGCAAACGCCTGGCCCGACGTCGCACCCATAGCGACTGCGATGACAGCGATTTGCCGCAAAAGCCTACGGAACATAGAGAGCCGGCCGGTTGGGGTGTGATATCTATACCCCATTAGACGAGCTGGGTGTCTGACGGTTAACCGCCGAAAGACGTTAACAACCTTTCGAGAGCTTCGCGGACCCGCTCGTGGGGCAGCTGCTGGATCTGATCTTCGCCCCAGGAGATGACCTCGCCCGGTGTATTCCACGGAGCGTACGGTTTGTGCTCGCGCTTTAGCAGCACCAGTGAAGGTTTTCTGAACGCGGAGGCAGCGTGCGAAATACTGGTGTCCGGCGTGAAGACAATGTCCGAAGTCCCGACCAGCGCGAACGCATCACGCAGGGACGGTGTCTGTACCGCTAGCGCCTTCACTTCGGTCGCGACTTTGCTCACGCTCTCCCACTCGGCGGGTAGTCCGATGACGACGACCGGCATCTTCGGCCACCGCTTTCGTGCACCTTGCAGCGTCGCGATGAATTTCCCGTCTGGCCATCTCCGCTTCGGCTCCGAAGCGGAGAGATTGACCAGCAATCGTTTTGATCGCGACTCAGCGCTCCCTTCATTGGCACCGACAAGCGCGGCGGCCTCTTTCCATTTACCCTCGGCGCGTGACCGTTCTTCATCGGAAAGAAAAATCTCCGGCTGCCAGTCGACCAACGCCGGATCGACGCCAAATGGAACCGTGAGTTGCTTCGAGCCCTCCATGTAGTGATCGACGCGGTTCCACTCCGGCACGCGCACGTTGTAGATGCGCGGTGCGGTGTCGCCTCGCGCGCCGACCCTGAACGGCGCGCGACCCGCGTACATCAACAACGGTGTCGATGTAGAAATCGGCGCGTTGTTGATTCTCCCATCCACCATCACCGTGTATCGCTCGCGTCTCAGCCGCCGCAAGAGGTCGCCGTAGCTCCGGAAAGATTTTCTCTCCAGAGTGAGCACCTGTCCGACGTAAGGATTTCCTTCCAGCACCGGCGCCGTGGTCGGTGTCGCCAGCACGTCCACCTTTTTGCCAGGCAGCGCCGAAGCAATGTTTCGGATCACCGATGTCGCCATGATCATGTCAGCGATCCGCTCATATCGCAGAAACAGCACGCGGAAATCGGAGTCGGACGGGCGCGGTAGAGTTGCCTCGTCGGGCCCGGGAAGCAGTCGACCCAGAAGCCGCATCCAGAATGCGCGCAGGGCCACCTCAAGCTTTCGGGGACTCACCGGTCAACGGAAGCTCGAGCAGCTTTCTCGAAGGTTGCGGGTCGCGCGTGTGATAGAGCTGTATTGCGCTTATCACGAACGGCTCAGGCATGCGGGTTTTGAGCAACTCACGAATCGATTTCGGATCCAGCGTGGGATAGAGACTCAGGGTCGCATGAGGGCTAAAAGTGTACCGCGCCCTCGTGAATGGCAGCCCGCTCGTCACCAAGCGATCGTGCAGTATCCGTATCGGCCCGTGCGGATCTATGGGCAGCACCAGGATATTGGTTTGCATGAAGTGTTGCGGGGGCCCGAACGACAGTGTGATCGGCGCCGTTGAAGCGGTTATTGGTTGCAGCTTTGCGCGTATCTCATCGATGTCGGCTGACGGCGGGATGGGACCTGCTCCAGAAGAGCCGGTCAGCGTGATATGCGGCGGCTTGTATCGCGCCAGCTTCTGATCGTACCGCTCGTTTATCGCTCGAATGCGGTCAGCGATTTCCGCGGGCAGCTCCGCGAGAATGAAGATTCCGTTCAGCGGCGGCAACTATGCTCCGGCGTGAAGCCGCCGCAGAAGATCAGAATTGAATCGAGAACAGAACCGGATTGATTTGTATCTGTGACTTCTTGCCTTTTATGAGCTTGCTGTCGATGGCATTGTCCGGATGCGAGTGGGTGTATTTCACCACGTGGAGGCCCATAATGGTCCCGATTGCGGCGCCCGCCACCACATCGCTCGCCCAGTGCATGTTGTTGTAGATACGCGAGATACCGACCAGGCTCGCACCGCCGTAGAAGACTGTCCCGACCAGAAATCCCGCGTGCGGCCAAAAGAATTGCGTCTCCCGGGTTACCGTCGAAGCGAATGCAAAGGCAGTGGTGGTGTGGCCGGATGGAAAGGACCGATATTTATCGTCGGAAAAACCCCGCCACAGCTGGAAGTTATACGGGTTCTTGATGTCGGCATATGGACGCTGTCGCCCCGCCGTGTACTTGATTACTCCGGCGAGCATGTCGGCGAACACGATCGACTCTACGCTGTGTAACCCGAGTGATTGTACTCGCGCGTTCCCATCGAGTCGGCCGACGACATAGATGAGCGATCCGGTAACGATGGAACCGGGATCTCCAAGAAGGCGAAATCCGGTTGCTGCCGTGTGCAGGAATCTGTTCTCCTGCGTCGCGGAGTCCTGAAGGCGGGACGCGATCTGCATGTCGATCGGAGCGACGGCGGCGGTGCCGACCGCGAACACGCCGATGAGCAGCGCATCCTTTCCGGTAAAAAGGGGAGTCTTCTTGTTGATGGTGTCCTGGACCTGGGCATTTGCACTGGCGCCGAACAACAACAGGAGAAGAGCAACGTGGAGCGGCTTGCGGAACAACGGACGGTCTCCGGCTAAGGTTCAACGAGTGAAGATTCGGACACCCAAATGCAAGACTCTTACCCCCTTGTAAATCGGGTTCTTAACGGCGATATCAATCGAATGCTGAACATCGACCTTACCGGCAAGCGGGCGCTGGTCGCGGGCGTCGCTGACGACGCGGGTTTCGGGTTCGCCATCGCCAAGGCGCTGGTCGAAGCGGGTGCGAGCGTGTCGGTCGGAACCTGGCCTCCAGCGCTCAACATCTTCATGAACCTTTTGGAGCGGAAGATGGACGCTTCGCGGAAATTGTCGAACGGCCAGCTGCTTCAGTTCGAGAAGATCTATCCCCTCGACGCATCCTTCGATACCCTGACCGATGCGCCAGAGGATATCCGCAACAACAAGCGTTATAAGGACACCGGCGATTTCAGCATCGATGGTCTGGTGAAGAATATGGAGTCCGATTTCGGTCAGAATTCTCTGGATATCGTGATCCACTCGCTCGCCAACGGACCGGAAGTCAAAAAGCCTTTGCTGGAGACGAGTCGCGCCGGCTATCTCACCGCGCTGAGCGTGAGCGCGTATTCACTCACCTCGATGGTCGCGCGACTCGGGCCGCTGATGCGAAAAGGCGGATCGTTCCTGTCGTTGACCTACATGGCCAGTGAGCGGGTGATTCCCGGCTATGGCGGCGGAATGTCGTCGGCGAAGGCGGCGCTGGAGAGCGACACGCGTGTGCTTGCTTTCGAGGCTGGCCGTAAGTTCGGCGTACGTGTGAACGCGATCTCCGCAGGTCCTCTCGCATCGCGCGCCGCGAGCGCTATCGGCATCATCGAGAAGATGGTGGAGTACTGCGCCGAGAATTCGCCGCTCACCGATCCTTTGCAGGCGGAAGAAGTCGGAACGGCGGCTGCGTTCCTTTCGAGCCCATTGGCGGCGGGGATCACCGGCACGGTGATCTACGTCGACAAGGGTTACCACTCGATGGGAATGGCATTACAGGAATCGAAGACTCCGTAAGGCTTCCCGTTACCGCTCGGTAGCGGGGGCTAAGGGCCTAGCGATTTTTCTTCAACGAATCCGCACGGGCAGCCGCGCGTGACTGCTCGATTCTCTGCCTGATCTGCGCGAGCTCCGAGGTCGTGTGTCGGCCCGAAAGCTTTATCAGTCGCCCCGCTGAATCCGTCCAGCTTATCGTGTTCACACCCGCCACCGACGTCGCGGGCGGTGCGGAGGTATCAGCGCTAGGTGCCATGACCTTCGCAGCGGCACGCGAAGCGGCCGGCACATTCTCTTGTCCGGTCGTAGTTCGCATGGTGCTCATTCCGGTTACGACGACGCTTTCGAGCTGAAGCTGCGTTGGCTCCGCGAGCTCCACTGTGTCGCCCGGTGCGACCTCGTACAGAGTGATCTTCTGCCCAATCGCTCTGCGATTGCCCACAGGTCGCACACCAGGTTGCTCGGCGGCAATAGCCATGTCCGCTGCGCTGGCAGCGCCAGTGGCAGTCTTGCCCATCCCTCCCCCGAATCGTTGCGGAGCCGCTGCTGAAAGAGTCGGTGCCATTGCCCGCGCAGGCGATGGCGCAGTTGCGCTCGGCTGAGCGATGCGAGCGTTGTCTGCGACAGCTGCGATTTTGTTATTCTGCTGCCGGTCCGTTCGCAAACCGGAACGGACCGCCCCCGCCTCGGCCGCTTCATTCGCCGCCATCGGCGAACTAGCACGCGGAACGGCGCGAGAGTCTTTAGGTGATTGCGTTCTTTGATTTAAAGGCGCTACTCGCGACGCAGGCGACGCAGGCGACGCAGGCGACAGCACAATAGTTGATGGAGCAGACTCCGGATAGGGAAAGACGTTAGTGCGCTGGACCGCCTGAAAGGGAGCGTTCGCCGACAGCGATTGGTTCACCCCCGTTCTGCGAACGACCACCAGTGTCCCCGCGGCGACGACCAATATCGTCGCTGCTACACGCCACACCCACGGCGCAGCTCGCCTCTTCGGCTGCGTTACCGGTATCACCCCGCGCGGGGCGTTATCGAGCGCGGTTAGAATCCGCGATGACGCCGCGATGAATCCCCGCGCTTCGGCTACCGCTGCCTGGCATTGCGCACACTGCTTGACGTGCGCCTCTACACCCACGGCTTCGTCCGCAGTCAACGCGCCGTCCAGCCACGCGTGAATGGTCCCTTCGTCAGGATGCTGCATTCTTCTCTCTCTCTTCCTGGCTCTTCTGCAACGCTTCGTAGCTCTCTACGAGCCGCCGGCGCGCACGCGACAGAGTCGTGCCGACTGATCCCGGCGAAAGCTCCAGCGCTTCCGCAATCTCGCTATAATCCAAACCTTCTTCGCGCATCAGCAACGCCAGCCTGTCACGCTCCGCCAGAGCGTCGACCGCCTTCCGCGCCATCGCCGCTTCCTGTGCGCGCTCCAGCGTCGTCTCCGCCGGCTCGACCATCTCATCGCGCTCCTGTTCGGCCAGGAGCGCCAGATGCTTTCGCCGCCTCATATCCTTCCTTGCTTCATCGCGCACGAGATTGGTCGCCACAGCAAATAGCCACGCTCTCTCATTCTGAATCGACGTCTGCCTCAACGCGCGTACGAACGTCTCCTGAGCCACTTCTTCGGCCCAGTCGCGATCTCCCAAACGCCGCGTCAGATATCGCACCAACGCGGCGTTGTAGGTTCGGAAGAGTCGCTCGACGTCCGTCACCCGGTCACCAACGATCCCGCAACATTGCCAGATCTCGATCACTCAGGCGATCTACACCTGACGAGGTCAGCTCGATCGCCATGCCGCGCCCGGCAACGATCACTCGCTCGCCAACCGAGAACGCGTCACGCAGATCGGGCTGGAGCTCGAGCAGCTTGAAGTAGGCATCGGAATACGCTTTAACCCGCAGCACTTCGCCGGTTCTCTTGTATTTGACATCCGTCCAGACGCTGTCGCGCAGAACGAAGGTAACGTTCCCGGCTCGCTGCACGTTCGCATCGTCTCTCGCACCCACTGCTGCATCAGCCATCGACATGTTGGTCGCCGAGCGTTGAGCGGCAGCGGCCTTTGCTGCCTCGAAGGGGACGGCCGCGGGAGCCGCTGTACGTGCCGTCGTCGCCCCGGTCACAACGACCTGGCTGAGCTGACCACTCCCGATAGCAGCCTGGCGACGATTCATGCCAGGCTCGACCACCAGATAGGAAGAGAATTCAGTCGGAATTCCGAAGCGGTCACCCAGGTCGCGAATCTCATCGTCGATCTCGCGGGAACCGCCATTCTTGCGCTTCTCCGCGCTCAGGTATCCCACGCGCTGCGTCGCCCAGAGGCGCGCGACGAAAGGGTTCTCGCGGGAGCGCTCGGGGAAATTCGCACGAGTCGTCCAGCTCACGGGTCCACTCGTCGTCTGGCCATCGAAGCGTATGGTTGCATTCCCGCTCCCATCGTAGCGCGCCAGCAGTACAAGGTCTTCGCCCGCAAATATGTCTACGGGTCCCGACGGATGCATCTTGAGGAGTCGGACGCCGTCGGCGTGAACGCGGACGTCGGTGACGAGAGGACTCGTGAGGCGGCTCGCGACGATTCCCACCGCGCGTTCCACCGATTCGTCGGGCCGCACGAAGCTAGCCGTGCCGCGTCCTCCCAACGCCAGCTGCTCAATGAGCGAGACGTTGAGATCCGCGCCGACCCCGAAAGTGAAGAGCCGGCGTGATCCAAGGCCCTTCGCGACATCGGCCGCTATCACCGTCCCATCACGCTCACCGACCGTCGGTTGACCATCAGTAAGGAACAGAATTATCGGCAACCTGCCGGATTGTACTCTTGCCGACAGGGCTTCCTTCAGCGCGCCCGAAATGTTCGTCGACCCCTGCGCATCGAGATCATCCAGATATCTCTCCGCCGCGCGGATGTTGTCGCGCGTCGCCGTCGAGAAATCGTCGCGGAAAGTCCGCACATCGCTCGAGAAATCGATCAGCCTGAATCGATCCATCGGCGAAAGCGTCTGCAGAAGTTGTTTCCCCGCCGATCGTGCCTGCTCGATCTTCTGACCACTCATCGAACCCGAGACGTCGATTACGAACGTGACGTCACGGGGCACTGCGCGCGGACGAACCGCCGGCGGCGATAACGTTATCAACGCGAATCCATCATCATTCCCAGGCGCGTTCGCGAGCAACGTTATAGCCGCACTGGTCGAGCGCCGGACCGGGATGAGGAGCGTGACCTCTCCACGCGCGTCCCTCACCTCGAACCGGCGCGTCGACCCGCGCAAGTTGTTCGCGAACGACCGGTCGTTATCACCCGGGCCATAGCCATCGTCGTAGCCATTCGATCCGTAGCGCTGCTCGAAGATCGAATGCGTCGGCGAATACGCCGTCCCGTACATCGCATCGTTGGGATAGGTCAGCACGAACGACACACGGCCTTCGGGTTGCTGGCCACTTGCCACCTGGTTCGTCCGCAGTCCACGGAAGTAGTCGATGCGCAACGCATCTCCCTCGCGCTCAGCGACCGTTTGAAAGCGCACTACGACTTTCTTCTCCTCGCCTGGGGCGATTGGAAAAATTCTAGCGCGCAACAATCCATAGCCCATCCACTCCAGCAACGCCGGATCCCGTTGGCGGCGAACGATGTCTTCATATATCTGCCTGGCGCGATCAGCACTCATCGTCTCGCCAGAGACGAGCTCGCCGTTGATCGAAAGCTTGAGATCCTGGAACGCCGCGCCTTTCGGCAACGGAAACATGAAATCCGCTTCGCCAACTCGGCCGCCGCGATTTACGAACGTCTCAGTGATTTCGTACCGCAATACCCGGTCAACGAGGTTGACCCGCACATCGCTACTCTGGCGAACGACATCCGGGCTTACGATTCCGCACGACCGCATGACGCATGCTTCGCCCTGTCGGCACGGTGGCGGTACAGGACACGGGAAAGGACGCGGAGGAGCCTCGATTATTTGCGCAACGAGGACCTGGGGAATGCCGACAGTTATTGCCAACAGAAATGAGCGCATGACACACCGTAGGAATGGGTTCTACAGTGGGACGTGCGTCATTACCTGGCTTGCACAACCTCTCGGGCGACTGCCTGAGAAACGCTTGTCGGGCCGCTCTGGAGGGGGTTAAATCAGCCTAAGCGCGCCGCTTGGGCTTACGCCGCTTTACCAGGTCCTTGCGTTCGTCGACCCGCACCGCCAACAATTGCTGATCGGCGCGAACCATAGTGTTCTCAAACGACTCGCTTCCCCGGCGCGCCGCCCAGCCCATCGAGAACGGTACCGGCGCTGACTCCTTTGCCGCGGCTCGCAGACGCGATACGACGTGCTCGGTCTGATCTTCGTCCGAGTCGCAAAGTGCGACGAGGAACTCGTCTCCACCGACGCGCACCACCGCTTCTTCAGCGCGGACGTGCCGCATTAGGAATCGCGCCATCTTCACCAGAATCGCATCGCCTTCAGCGTGACCGTTTCTGTCGTTGTACTGCTTGAAGTGGTCGATGTCGAGATAGATGCATCCCCACTCGCCCCTCGGCTGCGCCTCACATTGGCGCATCACCGTGTGCAGATACCGGCGGTTGTAGCACCCGGTGAGCGGATCGCGGATACTCAGCTCGAGGAGCTGGGTCTGCAGCTCCTTCCGGTGAGTGATGTCGACGAGAATCCCATGACAGTATTTCTCGCCGGTGTCCGGATCGATAGACAGAAACGCGCTGTCTACGACCGTCCTCGTCTGGCCATCACGGCGAGTCAGCTGAAACTCGACGTCTCGTACCGATCCTTCGCGCTCCAGCATCGCCATCTCGCGGGCACGAATCTCAGGCCGTACGAAATCACTGGTGTGATAGCCTTTCAGTTCTTCAAGCGACTCGACGCCGAACATCTCGAGAAATGCGGGATTCGCATCCACGATCTCTCCATCGAGCGTCGTGATGTAAATTCCCTCCTGCAGGCGCAAAGCGAGCTCGCTCAGCGTCCGTGGATCGCTCAGGCTGCGAAAGCGTTTCTGCTTCCGGGATTTCGGTTTTCTGGATGGCTGGGTACGACTCACATCAGGTGCCTCAGCTAGCGGCATGTCCGTTGCTTTAACAAAGGGGCACAGATTTGGAGAATCTATGCCTTCCAGACCAGAGCAGGAACAATTGTCGTCCTCGACCAAAAGACAGGGTGACGGAGATCCCGGGACGCGTTCCGGCCAACCCAACCCGCAGGACGTTCCGTCACATCCCAACGAGCACAAAAGCAGTTACGGCGGTGAGCTCGGCTCCCCCAAGACCAGCACCGAAAAACGCGAGAAGCCGGAAAAGAGCTAGTTCCGGACTCAGCGCTTCCAGATTGCAAGAACTTCGCTCAAGGGTTGCCTGATGACGTTTCGCACGGCCGGGATTCATCACGTAACCGGAATCGCCAGTAACCCACAGCGAAATCTCGATTTCTACGCCGGCACTCTCGGGCTGCGCCTGGTAAAGCGGACCGTGAATTTCGACGATCCCACAACCTATCATTTTTATTTCGGCAACGAGACCGGAAGCCCTGGCAGCATTCTCACGTTCTTCCCATGGCCTGACGCTCGGCGTGGCCGGCAAGGCGGAGGCCAGGTCGCCGTCACTTCGTTCTCGATTCTTCCCAGCTCAGTCGGTTTCTGGATAGAGCGTCTCATCAAGAGGCGCGTTGAGTTCGAGCAGCCCGTCGCACGATACGACGACGAGCGCGTCATCGCGTTCAAGGATCACGAAGGATTCATGGGCGAGCTCGTCGCCCATCCGACGGTCGATTCGCAACCCGGCTGGTCGGGCGAGGGCGTACCCGCCGAGCACGCCATCCGCGGCATCTACTCCGTAACGCTATGGCTGGACGCCAACGAGCTCACCGGCCAGTTGCTCACCAATACCCTCGGCTTCGAGTTGATCCGCGAGCAGGGAAGCATTTTTCGCTACGCAGCCGGCAAGGGTGGACCGGGAACGATTGTCGATCTTCGCGTCGTTCCCGGCATCTGGGCCGGCGTCATGGGAGCGGGTACTGTCCATCACGTCGCATTCCGCAGTGGCAGCGACGCAGAGCAGATGAAAGTTCGGTCCGAGCTGACGTCGCTCGGGTACAACGTTACGCCACAGTTGGATCGCGACTATTTCAAGTCGATCTATTTCCGCGAGCCGGGCGGTGTGCTCTTCGAAATTGCCACCGACGCGCCCGGGTTCGCTGTCGACGAGCCGGCTGATGCGCTTGGCCAGTCACTCAAGCTTCCTGATTGGCTCGAGCCCCGGCGCTTCGAGATCGAAGCGCTACTGCCCAACATTCACGTCCCCCTCGAGCTCCGCGGACCGAACGCGTGACCGAAGACCTCGGCTTCATTCACCGGTTCGTACCCGCGGAAGATTCCGGTGCCGACACACTGCTACTCCTTCACGGCACCGGCGGCGACGAGGATGATCTTATCGGTATCGGCCAGTCCGTCGCACCCGGTGCCGCGATTCTCAGCCCGCGTGGCAACGTACTTGAGAACGGTGCTCCTCGATTCTTCAGACGCCTCGCCGAGGGTGTCTTCGATCCGAAGGAGGTTAGAACCCGCGCCGAGGAGCTGGCTCGATTCATCCGCGCTGCAACGGTCACTTATCGGCTCGACCCCACGCGAATCTATAGCCTCGGTTACTCCAACGGCGCCAACGTCGCGTCGACTGTAATGCTTGTTGAGCCGGGAATTCTCCGCGCATCGATTCTCTTGCGGCCAATGCTGGTGTACGAGCCATCCGAAAAGAGCGATCTCGGCGGTTCGTCGGTGTTGATCTCCGCCGGCCGCATGGATCCGATTGTCCCGGCAGAGAGTGTCGAGAAACTCGTCTCGCTTTTCGAATCAGCGCGCGCCGCCGTCACCCTCAAGTGGCAGCTCGCCGGCCATAATCTCGTGCCGAGCGAGGTGCGCGAAGCGACGGAGTGGCTCGCCCTGCAACGCGCCGCTCCTTTGAGCTAGCTTCTAAACACACATGGCAGATTCCACAGATACCGCGACTGCTCCACGAGCGGCAGCCCCTTCATCGTCGTCCGGACCTGGTCAGTCCCTCGACGACCTCTGCATCAACGCGATCAGAGTTCTTTCCATGGATGCGGTACAGAAAGCGGACTCCGGTCATCCCGGCACTCCGATGGCGCTGGCGCCGTTGGCGTACGTGCTCTGGACCAGGCATCTCCGCTACGATCCGTCAGATCCGAACTGGCTGAACCGCGATCGTTTCGTGTTGTCTGCCGGACACGCTTCGATGCTCGTCTACAGCGTGCTGTACCTGACCGGCTACGATCTCACGCTGGACGACATCAAGCAGTTCCGCCAGTGGGAGAGCAAGACACCCGGGCATCCGGAGTACGGTTATACACCGGGCGTCGAGACCACGACAGGTCCGCTCGGTCAGGGCATCGGCAACGCGGTTGGAATGGCGGTGGGCGAAGCACACATGGCCGCTGTGTTCAACCGCGAACAGAAGATCTTTGATCACCATACCTACTTCATCGCCAGCGATGGCGACATGATGGAAGGTGTCTCCCACGAAGCAGCGTCATTCGCGGGTCACGCCAAGCTCGGCAAGCTGATTGGGTTCTATGACGACAATCACATCACCATCGAGGGCGACACCGCCCTCACTTTCAGCGATGACACCGGCATGCGCTTCGAGGCGTACGGCTGGCACATTCAACACGTCGCCGACGCCAACGATCTCACCGGTCTGGATCGCGCTATAAACGCAGCCAAGGCTGAGACGTCGAAACCGTCGCTGATCATCGTTCGCTCACACATCGGGTATGGCAGCCCCCACAAGCACGATACCGCTGAAGCACACGGATCGCCGCTCGGTCAGGACGAAATCACTCTCACCAAGACAGCGCTTGGTTATCCATCCCAGGAGCCTTTTTACGTCGCGCCTGAAGCATTGAAATCGTGGCGCGATACGGCAAAACAGCGCGCGAAGGCGCACCAGGATTGGAACCGGATCTACGAAGCATTCAAGACCGCCAATCCTGGTCTGGAGAAAGAGCTTCAGCGTCGGCTCGCCGGCGATCTGCCCGACGGCTGGGAAGACACGATTCCGGTTTTCACCGCCAAGGATGGCAACGTCGCCAGTCGCGCTGCGTCCGGTGTGGTGATCAACGCTATCGCCGGGAAAATCCCCGAGCTGATGGGCGGTTCCGCGGATCTTGCCACTTCCACCAACACCATCATCAAGGGAGAGCCAAGCTTCTCGGCCGAGAATTACGCTGGCCGCAATTTCCATTTCGGAATCCGCGAGCATGGAATGGGCTCGATCATGAATGGTATGTCGCTGACGGGGGGAATCATTCCGTACGGAGCGACCTTCCTGATTTTCTCGGATTACATGAGACCGCCTGTCCGGCTGGCGTGCATCATGGATCGCCACGTCATCTACATCTATACCCACGACTCGATTGGACTCGGTGAAGACGGGCCGACCCACCAGCCCATCGAGCAGCTCAGTGCGTTGCGCGCGATTCCCGAGATGACTTTGATCCGCCCTGCCGACGCTTCGGAGACCGCTGAAGCCTGGCGGTTCGCGCTCAAGCACAAGAGGGGTCCGGTCGCTCTCGTTCTTACGCGGCAGAAACTCTCATTCATCGACCGGTCGAAGTACGCCGCCGCGAGTGGACTCTCGCGCGGCGCGTATGTGCTGGCGGACGCTCCGGGCGGAGCGCCAGAGATCGTTCTCATCTCCAGCGGATCTGAAGTTGCCCTCATCCTCGACGCCCAGAAAAAGCTCGAGGCCGATGGGGTGCGCGCTCGCGCTGTGAGCATGCCGAGTCACGAAATATTTGCGCGTCAGGACCAGTCATATCGCGACAGCGTTCTTCCAAAGGGCGTCAAACGAATCGCGATGGAAGCGGCGCATCCAATGTCGTGGTACAAGTGGGTCGGGGACGATGGCGTGATTCTCGGCTTGGAGCGCTTCGGCGCTTCGGCTCCCGCAGCGACGATCTACCAACACCTCGGCATTACGGTAGATCACATGGTTCAAACAGCCAAAACCCTTGTCGGCAAGAAGTAGGGAACGCGGCATCAAGTGAACGGAAACGAACCTCTCCTCCGCGACATCAGCGTTACCCTCAACCCCGATACACCAGAATGGCCTGGCGACACGCCGTTCACTTGCGGTTGGGCATCGCTTATTGGCGCGGGCGCCAGCGTCAACGTCTCATCGTTCAATTCCAGCCCGCATGTCGGGACTCACGCCGATGCGCCGTTGCATGTCCGCGAAGGATGGTCGGGATCGCACGAGCTCTCCCTTGACGCCTTTTTCGGCCCGGCTATCGTCGTCGATGTCTCCAACCTCGAGAAGGAGATCTCGATCGAGGATCTCGAGAAAATTCAATCACTGCCATTCGTCGAGCGATTGCTGCTCCGAACCGGCAGATCGATCGCGTCTGGCGCCTTCCCCGAAAACTGGCCGACTCTATCCGAGTCTTGCGTGCGCACTCTGCTCGGTCGCGGCCTCGTTCTTCTCGGTGTCGATGCGCCTTCGGTCGATCCCCGTGACAGCAAAAGTCTTCCCGTGCACAACATGATCTTCGGCGGGAACGCAGCGATTCTGGAAAATCTCGATCTGAGACGCGTGACACCAAGCATGTACGAGCTGATGGCATTCCCGCTCAAGATGATGGCGCTTGATGCCGCACCGGTTCGCGCCGTCCTCCGGCAGATCGTCGCCTAAAGCAAATCTCCTTCGACGTTTACGCCTGATGCTCAGGCCTTGGTGGACGGTAGGTGGCATGTCCTATGCGCCAGTCCATTCGCTCTGAGTAGTACGACTCGTACCAGAAAGAGATCTACATGCAAAGCGACTCAGGTCACACGACCTCCGTCTGGATGGGCACAACCGAAGTGCCCCAATTCCAGCCCCTCACGCAGGACCTCCGCACCAATGTTTGCGTAGTCGGAGCAGGCATCGCCGGCATGACGACGGCCTACCTGCTGGCGCGCGCGGGGCGCGCAGTCGTCGTCATCGACGATGGCCCGATTGGCGGAGGTGAAACGGGCAGAACTACCGCTCATCTCACTGCCGCGCTCGACGACCGTTACTACAACATCGAGAAGCTGCACGGAGAGGAGGGATCGCGTCTCGCCGCGGAGAGTCACATGTCGGCGATTCATCGCGTCGAAAGCATAGCCTCTATGGAGGATATCGACTGCGAGTTCGAGCGCGTAGAAGGATATTTATTTCTCGGCGGCAAGGAGACTCGCAAGGATCTCGAGCGAGAGCTCGCCGCCACGCATCGCGCAGGGTTGAACGACACCCAGATCGTCGATCGCATCCCATTCTCATTCTGGGATAGCGGACCTGCACTTCGGTTTCCCCGCCAGGCGACTTTTCATCCGCTCAAGTACATCAAAGGTCTCGCACGCGCCATCCTCCGCGATGGCGGGCGTATCTACACCGGCGTTCATGCCGAAAAGATCGTCGATGGCGAGCCGGGAAAAATCACGACGTCTGACGGCCACGTCATCAGCGCGGACAACATCATCGTCTGCACCAACACTCCGGTGAATGACTGGCTCATCATTCACAGTAAGCAGGCCGCCTACCGCACCTACGTCATCGCCGGGCGCGTTCCAAAAGGCGCTGTGCCACACGGACTGTACTGGGATACGCCCGATCCCTATCACTACATCCGCCTCCAGCCCGCCGAAGACAAAACCGGCCGCGAGCTCGATTACGAGTTACTCATTGTCGGCGGTGAGGATCACAAGACCGGCCAGGCAAAAGACACCGACGAGCGCTTCACGTCTCTCGAACGGTGGGCGCGCGAAAGGTTTCCGATGATGGAGCAGATCGAGTATCGGTGGTCAGGCCAGGTTATGGAGCCCGTCGACTACATGGCGTACATCGGCAAGAATCCCGGCAGCGATCAGCACATCTGGGTGGCAACCGGGGATTCGGGCAACGGCATGACTCACGGCACTATCGCCGGAATAATCCTCAACGAACTCGTACAGGGACGCCGGCATCAGTGGGCCAAGCTCTACGATCCGTCTCGTGTGAAGTTCAAGGCGACTCCGGAGTACGTCAAAGAGAATGTGAACGTCGCCGAGCAGTTCAAGGATTATTTCACCAAGGGTGAACTGGGCGATGTCGCGGCCATCAAGCCAGGCGACGGAGCGGTCGTCGGTACTGGTCGCGGCAAAGTTGCCGTTTACCGTGACGACCAGGGCAACATCCATCAGCACTCGGCCGTCTGCACACATCTCTATTGTATCGTTCAATGGAACGGCACCGAGAAAACCTTCGATTGCCCGTGTCACGGCTCACGCTTCGACCCTTACGGCAACGTGGTGAACGGCCCAGCTATAGTCGGGCTTTCTCCTGTTTCGAAGGAGCAGAAGAAGCAGAAGGCCGAAGCAAAGCGGTGACGCGGTGATGTTGGCCGTCATCGACGAGATCGATCGCTTCTTCCACTCCACGGCCATCCACAGTCAGCTGCACTGGTCCGCTTTGCAGTCCGTCCGGATTCTCGACCAGTATCTCGTAAGTTGAAGACCTGAATCGGTACTCGATCGTAAACTGTTTCCAGCTGTCGGGGATGCACGGCTTGAGGAAGAGCCGCTCGCCGCGCTGCTCAAACCCCAGAATTGCCTCGAGCCCGGTCCGGTACATCCAGCTCGCCGAGCCTGTGTACCATGTCCACCCTCCGCGGCCGAGATGTCCCTTCGCGGTATAGATGTCGGCTGCTACTACATACGGCTCGACCTTGTACAGGTCAGCTGCTTCAGCGCTGTCGGAGTGTGTGATCGGGTTCAGCATCTGGAATAACTCGAACGCGCGATTTCCTTCACCTTGAAGTGCGGTGGCTAGCACTGCCCATAGCGCGGCATGGGTGTACTGCGCACCGTTCTCACGCACTCCAGGCAGATATCCCTGGATGTATCCGGGGTCGTGCGTCGTTTTGTCGAACGGCGGTGTCAGCAGCATGATGAGCCGTGCGTCTTCCCGCACCAGGTGTGTGTTCAACGATTGCATCGCCTGCCGCGCACGATCCGGCCGCCCGGCGCCCGAGATCACGCTCCAGCTCTGAGCGATCGAGTCGATCTTGCATTCGTCGCTGGTTCGCGATCCCAGTGGCGATCCGTCGTCGAAATATGCGCGACGATACCACTCACCGTCCCACGCGGAATTCTCGACCGCCTGCGTGTAGGACTCGGCGATTTTGAGCAGCTCGTCGCGAGCGCTGGTATCGCCGCGTGCATCCGCGTGCGTGGCGAACTTGCGCAGAGTAGCGATGAGGAACCAGGCGAGCCACACGCTTTCGCCCTTGCCTTCGATTCCCACACGATTCATCCCGTCGTTCCAGTCCCCGCTGCCGATCAACGGCAAACCATGGGGACCCGTCGTGCTTGCTCGGCGAAGCGCACGTAGGCAATGCTCATAGATGGTGCCCGTTTCGTCCGAGACTTTCGGCAGATCGTAAATCTCGTGCTCGTCCGGATTCAGCTGGCGCATCGTGAGGAAAGGCACTTCCACGTCGAAGATTCCGGGATCGCACGCAACATTGACGTAGTGATCGATCACGTACGGCAGCCAGACGAGATCGTCCGAGAACTTCGTCCGCACCCCGCGCCCGCTCTGCGGATGCCACCAATGCTGGACATCCCCCTCGACGAATTGCCGGCCGGCCGCGCGAACAATATGCTCGCGCGCGACGTCTGCGTCCGCGTACACAAAGGCCATTGAGTCCTGAAGCTGGTCGCGGAACCCGAACGCTCCGCTCGACTGATAGAGCGCAGTACGAGCCCACATCCGGGATGACAGCGCCTGATACAGCGACCAGCGATTCACCATCAGGTCGAAGCTCGGCTCCGGAGTTTTGACCTTGATGGTGTCGAGTCGCTTCTGCCAGCTCTTCGCATTCGAGTCGACGGCTTTCGCGGCGTCAGCAGGTGGCCTGTGCCGGGTGATGATCTCGCGTACTGTCTCCTCGGTCTCAGCGGCACCGAGAAGCATCACGATGTCTTTCGATTCACCAGGCTCGATGCTCACGCTCACTTGCAAGGCGCAGCAGGGATCGATAGTCGCGCCAATGGCACCTGACAATCCGGCGCGCTCCAGTCCCGCCGGACTCGAGATCGTCCCGTTCCGCCCGAGAAACTCTCTTCGGTCCGCGGTATAGTAGGCCACGCGCTCACTGATCGATGCAAACGCGATGGTATTCGCGAACTGCGCGTCGAAGTAATTGCGCGCGAACATCGATTGCGTTGGCTCGTCGAAGCTGGTGCGAATCTGATACTGCGTCAGCTCACGAGTCACGCCAAGTACCCATTCCAGGTACCAGGTAACCGTGAGCTTCTTTCGCGTCGTTGCGTCGTTGCGCAGCGTCAGCACGCTGATCTTCACCGGATCGTGCTCGTCTACGCCGATCCGCAGCGAGCTCGCTACACCCTCATGTGTGTGATCGAACACCGAGTAACCCGCCCCGTGACGAACCTTGTACGGGGTCGGCTCGTGAATCGGCAGCGCGGTTGGCGTCCAAAGATCGCCCGTCGAATCATCGCGCAGGAAAACGCAATCGCTCGACGGGTCGCGCACCGGGTCGTTGTGCCACGGGGTGATACGATAGAAGAAGCTGTTGCCCGCCCACGTACATCCGCTTCCACCTTCGCTCACGATGAAGCCAGCCGCCGGATTGCCGACGACGTTCACCCAGGGTGCTGGAGGAAGATCGCTGCCGGTGAGGTGGATCTCGTATTCAGCCGCGGCATTGAACCCACCCAAACCGTTGAAGCATTGAAGTCCGGTCCCGGGATCAGTTGTCTGTGAATGAATGGGAACCGTGCCCAGCGGCACGATATCGCGATTCATGATTTCCAGCTTCGGCGGGTAACGGTCTTCGACTCCGGGGAATTCGAGGAAGTTGCCCAGCCCCAAGCCGTCGCAGTTCACCTGCACTCTCGACATCGCCTTCAGCAGCGTGATGTCTTCGGGCTTGAGCACGTCTGATCGACGGATGAACACACCACCAGGCCGGTCGAGTAGTCCCGCCTCGCTCGACGCCATTGCCGTCGCCAGCAGCTCGTCACTGAGCTCCTGCATGTACGTGAACGGATGCGTATTGAGAATCACCAGATCGCAGGTGATCCCCTTCAGTCGCCAGTAATGGTGTGTCCTCAACAGCTGTCTCACGCTCGGCATGCCGACCTGGCTGTCGATCGTCGCCAGCAGAATCGGCCAATCGCCGGAAACCCCTAACGCCCATAACGCCTGCTGACCGAGCTTGTTCTCTTCTACGGCGCTCTGCGCGGGACGGAATCCCGGATGCGGAAACATCAAATGCCCAGCGAGGTCCTGGTATAGCGCGGCATCCGCGGGGGCGATTCCCAGATCTCTGAGCTCCGCCTGCGCCTGTGCCCACGACAGATCGAGAGCTCGGCGTGCGCTGTACGGATCATGATACAAATCCGCGAGCTCCATCGCCCGCTCTTTCTGGTCAGTTACAAATGTCGTGAACGCGACATGCGCCGAGCCGCCGGGCGGAATCCGCACCCGCACTCGCAGCGAGAAGATCGGGTCGAGCACGGCTCCCACCGTTCCCGACAATTGCGCGCCCTCGTCCAGAGCTTCGGCGTTTCTTACCGACCTGCCACGGCCGATGAATCTCGCTCGGTCGGTTTCGCAACTGACCTTTCCGATTTGCTCCGGACCGAAAGCCACCACATGCGCGCACCAGATTGCGGCCTCCGTCGCCGAGCGTGGACGACGCGTGGCTAGCAGCGCCGACTTCGCCGCATCGAATTCAGTTTGCACGAACAGATTGCCAAAAGCAGGGTGCGCTCGGTCAGCCTCCGGCGGCGCGAGCACTACCTCGGAGTAGCTGGTCAGCTCGATCTCTTTCGCCTGCAGTGATCTGTTGGTCAGAATTACTCGTCGCACTTCCGCTGCATCGTCGGATGCGACCGCGATCTCCGTCACCGTATCGACGTCTCCATCGCGACGGATGAACGTGATGCGATCGCTCGCAAAGAGCACGCGGTACCACTGGGGTTCCGTGCCCGAGGGTTGGTGCGCCGTTGACCAGACGTGCCCGCTGCTCATGTCCTTCACGTAGCACCACTGCCCGTAGTTATCGCGCGTGCTGTCGTGACGATACCGTGTCACCGCCAGATTGCCGAACCGGCTGAATCCGCCGCCGGCATTGGTGATCAGTGTCGTATATGGCACGTTACCCAGGATGCCGACCACCGGCTGCGGCGTGTGCGGTGTTTCCACCTCTCGTACCGCAGGTTTTTCCATCTCGCTCGGCACCCGCGGTGCCGCGTCGCCCTGAACATCTTGCATCACCAGCCGGCGTGGAATCCGTTCCTGCAGCACCAGCTCCGCCGAGCGCACCAATGGATCCGTATGGAAGCGGCGCGGCCAGATCTGCCTGTTCAACGCGTTGTTCAGCGCGACGATGCTCATGCCGATGTGGTGCGCCATGAACGTGGCGACGACAGTTTTTCTGGAGCCGGGCGCCGGCCTCGTGTAGTCGAGTGCGTCGCGGAATCCGTAAGGTCCGAGCGCTCCTTCCGCTTCCAGTGTCGCCAGATTTTTCAGCGATTGCCGCGGCTCGACCAGCATCGCCAACAGCGTTGCGTACGGCGCGACCACTAATTCTTTGCTCAAGCCGCGCTTCAGCGCTAGGTCAGGAACGCCGAACCCGCGGTATTGATAGGTGTGCAGCCTGTCGCGCACCGCGTACGCAGATTCGGAAACACCCCACGGCACACCGCGTTCGGCACCGTAGGCAATCTGACGCTTCACGCTTCCCTTGTGCGTCTGATCCAGCAGGGTGAACGGAAACGTCTGCATCACCAGCGCTGGCATCAGGTACTCGAACATGCTGCCGCTCCACGACAGCAGAGTTCGCGTCCCTGCGGCGGCGGTAAGAGACCGGCCGAGCCGGAACCAGTGATCTACTGAAACGTCGTCCTTTGCGACCGCCATGAAAGATGCGAGACGGGATTCCGACGCCAGCAGATCGTAGTAGGAGTTGTCTACCGCGTTGTTGCCAATGTGATAACCGATTGTGAACAGCTTCCGCTTCTGATCGTACAGGAAACGAAAATCCATTTCGACAGCATACGCGTGTGCGCGCTCGGCGATCGCGCGTAAGCGCTTCGCGTCCTGGTCGCTGCACGTCTTGTCCTTCATTACTTCGTAGCAGGCTTGCTTGAGCGCGATCAAATGGCCAGCCAAATTGCCGCTGTCGACCGTCGAGACGTATCCCGGTTCCAGAACACGCAGCTCGTTCAGATCATACCAGTTGAAGAAGTGACCGTGGAATCGCCGCATCCTCTCCAGCGAGCGGAAGACTTTCTCCACACGATCGATCATTTCAGTCCGCGTGATGAAACCCAGATCCATCGCGCTGACGGTCGAGAGCAGCTGCAGCCCGATGTTGGTCGGCGACGTGCGTAATGCGACCACTGGCTCCGGATCTTCCTGGAAATTGTCCGGGGCAAGCCACTGTGTTTCTTCCGTGACGAACTTCTCGAAGAACGTCCAATGGAGCCTGGCGTAGCGAAGCGCGGCCTGCCGCTCGGTCTCAGTGAGGTGTATCTCTCCGAGAATTGCCGGCCGGCTCAAGGCGAAAGCGATACTCGGACTTGCCAGCCACACCAGAATGAGCGGCAAAGTTGCCAGCACGAAAACGAAGCGTTCACTTGAAGTCGCGCCCGAGCCGATTGTTACGTGCAGTCCAACCAGTATTCCGAGCACCAGGCAGAGCGCAATGACGGTCCACAATTTTCGCCACATCTCCAGCAGCGAGCCCACGCCTAGCGCGCGCTCGACCTGCGATGCCGTCTGCCACTCCAGAAGATTTCGGTGGCTGATCCACAGCCTATATAGGGTGCGAACGATTGCGTCCGCCGATACGGCCGCCTGATGCGGCAGAAAAACCACCGCCAGGCCGAACTGCTGAAAATTGGTTATCGCATCGCGACCCACCGCCACGTAATACGCCAGCCACGATTGGTCGCGGGGAGGACGAATCAGCGACATTCCCAGCGAGAACAACCACGGGAAAGCAATCACCAGTAGTACCAGCCACGTCCATTGGAGAGCCGAGTCGGGGAGCAGCGCCCAACCGGCCACCAGCATCCCGAGCTGGAAAATCTCGACCACGCTCCGCCGCAGGTTGTCAAAGATTTTCCAGCGTGATATCGCCGAGAGACGGTTTTGCATCCTCCCGTCCGGTCCCGGCACCGTTCTCTTCAGCCAACCCAGCAGCTGCCAATCGCCGCGGATCCACCGGTGCTTGCGCCGTGTGAAAGTCAGGTAGCGCGCGGGGTAGTCGTCGTAGACTTCGATATCGGTCGCCAGACCGGCGCGCGTCCAGTTCCCCTCGATCAGATCGTGGCTTAAGAGAGTGTTCTCCGGGAAACGTCCGTGAGTTGCCTGCTCGAATGCATCTACGTCGTAGATGCCTTTCCCGGTAAAGCTTCCCTCGCCATAGAGATCCTGATAAACGTCGGAGACGGCTGTCGTGTAAGGATCGACACCAGGGTGCCCCGAATGGATCGATGCGAAGACCGACCGATGTGCACTCGTGAGAGAGACACCGACACGTGGCTGGACGATGCCGTAGCCCTCGGTCACCCGCCCGATACGCTCGTCGTAATACGCGCGGTTCAACGGATGCGCGATCGTCCCGACGAGTAGCTGCGCCGCGTCGCGGGGTAACACTGTGTCCGAATCGAGTGTGATTACGTAGCGAACGAATCTCAGCCTGCTCGTGTCACCGATGATCGTGTTGAACGCATCCTGCGCATCGCCGCGGAGAAACTTGTTGAATTGCGCCAGCTTGCCGCGTTTTCGCTCCCATCCCATCCACACTTTCTGTTTGGGATTCCAGAGCCGGGGCCGATGGAAAAGGAAAAACACATCTTCGGACGCATTTCTGTACCTCGCGTTCAGTGCTTTGATGCCCGCTGAAGCGGCGGCAAGAACCTCTTCGTCGCCCTCTCTGTGCTCTGTTTTCGAATCCGTGAAATCGCTGAGAAGCGCGAACTGAAGATTGGGATCGCGGTTCGCGAGGTACTGTACTTCCAGATGTTCGAGCGCCTCGTCGACCGCGCGCGTGCTGCCTAGAAGGGTCGGCACCACTACCGCGGTCATATACTCTTCCGGAATTCCATCGTCCCGCAGCTCGAGCTTGGACAAGAGCCGCGGCGGCATCAGCATCGTTATCAGCTGATTGATCACGCTGATTCCCATTTCGCTGGCCGGGATCAGTGCGATCAGCGCGATGATCAACCGGACAACTGGCGACGCAACTTCGATCACTTCCAGAATCGTGGCGAGCGCCAGAGTCGTAAAGACTGTGATACCGCCGAAGTAAATCGTGTTCGGGTGGCGCTGCGTCCACCTGTGGATCCACTCACCAGGTGGTGGCGTGTACCCGACCCTGCCTTCGAGAACTCGGCGGCCCTTGTCAACCAGGTAGTAGCCGACATGCGCGTGACGGATGTCGTTCGGGTCGGCGAGCTTGGCGAGCGAGAGCACTTCGCTGGCGATTTCTTCTTCTGGTCTCTTAACCCGCTTGGAGATGTGCTCGACAACGTGCCGATAGTGGTCACGCGTACCGAAAGTCATCGACGCGTAGTGGCCGCTTGGATCTCGGCGAAGCAGTTGTTCGGTGACGCTCTGCGACTCGACGAAATCTTTCCAGTCGAGTCTGGAGATCGTGCGAAGACTGGTAATGCTGTTGGCGACGGTAACCTGCGTCAGTGCTACCCTTCTGTTGGAGCGCGTCGCCGCTTCCTCCGCACTCGGCCCATCTTCGGCGATCCACTGCTCGAGCCAGATTAGGGGCGTGAAGTTCGTTTGATACGAACGAACCTGCTGAAGGAACCGAGCGACCCACGTCGGCGTGAATGGCGGATGGTCATCCACGAAAGCGGCGAGCGCTGCAGCCAAAGCCTGTTGTGATTCCTCGCTCGCTTCACGCAGTCGCGTTGCGGCGCGATCAGCGGACTCGACTTCCTGCAGGCGGGCCGCCACCCGCAACGCCATCCGTCGGATGTTTTCGACTAGGCCGAGTCGAAGCATGGTTGGAACTGCCCAGAGCTCGCCCATCCTCAGCGCAGTCACCGTTTGATACTCGCGCACGAACAGCGTGATGTTGTCGAGATCGAGGTGGCCTTCGGTGTGAGCAATAAGCTCGATCGCCACTTCGTACGCACGCGGATAACCCGTCAGCGATCCCGTCGAAAGCTTGGGCAGTTCCTCGTAATAACTCTTCGGAAGGCTCGTCCTGATTTCGCGGATGTGCTCCTGGACGATGTAAAAATTGTCGAGAAGCCAGTCTCCTGCCGGACTGATGTCCAACCCGCGCTCCGCGCCGCCGTTCAACTCGCGGTAAACGCGATCGAGAACCTCCTTGGTATCCTCCAGCCGTTGCAACAGTGGGCCGGAGCCGCGTTGCTTCTGCGCGGGAAGCAGATGGTGGCCGCGCGCAACCGCGCGAGCCCGCTCACCGAGGCGCTCCAGGCCGAGCACTTCGCCACGAATGGGACCGACAAGCTCTTCACCTGCTCCATTGCGGGAGCGGCCGAAGAGACGACTCAGAATTGTTGTTGGAGCCTTGGGCGGGATCGCTGTTGCCACGTCACGTACTCATCGCCAAAGATGTGCCGCCCTCGGAGAGGGCTGCCGCAGGCAAAATATCCCTTTTACGCTAGTCGGCGTAATACGCCTGGATACAGAGTGTCACAAGCATCTGTCGCACGCGTTCGTGTGGCTCAGAATTCGTCGTACGAATCGACTCGGCAAGCGAGTTCCATATTTGCTTGAAAATAACGATCAGCTCCTCGGGCTTGACCTTCTTCGCGCGCGCTTCTGCACCGAACTGCTTCAGAAGTATTGCGAGCTCTGGGCTGGGGCTGTCAGGCTTTTTCAACTGTTCCGCGAGCGCTGCCTTCAGTTCCTCGATCGTACTCTCTGACAGTGGACTCACACCGGCCGGAGCAAATAGTTTCCCGACCCTTTCTCCCAGGCGGAAAGGGTGGACATATGTTCCCATGAATATCTAAGGCGTTCACCTGAGATGCTAGTGAAGCAAGGTCCACAAGTTGCCGCGTACGAAAACTCCTACACGGCCGGGCTTCGTTGGAAAGTGTTTTGATTATCGCGCGCGAAGAAATGGCCGCGGCGTTGCTGGGGTTGATGGTGGAGGAATCAGGATTCCAGCCCAGGTTTGTCCCCAGTGATCAACCCGTTGCTGCTGCAATCCCCGCTCAGGGACCCTTCGCAGTGCTTATCGACTGCGATCACCCGGAATTCAATAAGGACCTGATTGATCTCGTTAAGACGTCGGGAGCCCGACCGCTGCTCTTCAGTCCGTTCCGATCACGCCGTGACATGAGAGACCTAGGTTCGCGACATGGGACGCAAGCCTTCACGCTTCCGATCGAGCCGACCACCTTCATCCGCCTTCTGAGCACTTAGTCAGGAACTCGGCGGGAAAGACGGCTAGTCGACGATCCGTTAGCGGATCCTGATCCCGCCCATCAGCCGAAACAGCGTCGCGTCCGCCGGAACGGCATAGACCTGCGCACCCAGGTCGAAGATCCGCCCGACAACCGCGGTGAAACCGCCAAAAAGCGCCCCACGTGTAACCGGGCTCTCGAGTTCGACCTGCGTGTTATCGACATCTCCATTCCCGTTGGTGAAGCCGACCTGAAAATGAGGATCGATTCTGTTGGCGCCCAATCCACCGTAGAACGAGATGCCACCATCACCCGGAGCGAATCCCGCTGACACCTCACCACCAAACATATCCGGGTGAAACGTGTCCTTGGATGGATTCGTCCCGAAGCACGGCTGCGACGGAGAAGTCTGCTGAAGCTGCGACTCGGGACATGTAATCGCCCCCTTCACATTTCCGAAGGTTCCATGAACGCGAAGCATTAGCGTTGTTCCACGAGCTCCGCCCACGGAGTAATGGTGCGCATTGGAGAGGGCGAAGCTAAAAAGGTTTGGAGTCGCGCGCGCGATTGTGACCGGCGGCAGATACGCCGCTTCGAGTGCGAACCCGAATGGTACTCCAATCGTGATTCTCGGCCTGCCAAAGACTGGCGACAGTGATGTGTGCTCACTCTTCTGCGTGAAGCACACCCCAGTCTGCTCGATAGCGTTATTCGGTTTGGGAATGTATTCGCCTTCGAGTCCGATCCGCAGGCTTGCAGGCGGCAATACCTCCGGAGCTCCGGCCATCGAGAAAACAATTGGGGCAGTGTAGAACGCGAGGAGCTTCCCTTCGTTGCTTTCACTCGAAACCTTGCACTGACCTCTCGCACTGCCGTAGCCGGCCAAAAGAAATACGCCAGCTAACAGACCTCGTCGCATTAAAGCTCCTGTATCGGAAAATCCCGGATGGACCAGCAGGAAACGTTGAGTAAGCTAGAATCGCAAGGCGCTCGCAGCGACGATCGGGCGGCAAGGGAACCGATTCCGGCTGTCAATGTATGGGTGCGCGAGGCGAGCGCCATCATCTGGGTTTTTCGCTCGCCGTTTTCGGCCGAGCGCGTGGTGTGCGCGCGTAAGTGCGTTCCATGCACTGCGAGTAAAACGCCCTGTGTTCGCTGAACGCACTCCAGCCCTTGTTGACCCTCATCATCTCGGCGTCGTAAGCGAGAAAAACTGCCGTCTTTACGCGCGTTTCCGCACTCGTTCTGTTAGGCGCCCGACTGGCGAGTGCGTATCCTGTGTAGTAGCGCACCGCCAGCCCGTACCGATTCCTGAGCTCTTCGACCAGGAGTCCGGCCATCCGATGATCGAAATGGTCGTGGGGATTGGCGACTTTGCTGGGGTCGGTTGTGTGAACGAGAACCTGCTCTCCGCTGTGGTCATCGACGACCTGCACGACGGTTGTAACCAGGTCTGACCAACTGTGATAAGCAGAGCTTCCATCAACCGTGGTAATTGCGGGAATCTTCTTCGCTCTCAGCAACCGCAAACTCTGGTGTCCGTACTGGCTGAAACCAGCGCCATTCCGCCTGCCATCCGGCAATCGGAGGAAGTACGAATCGACGTCGCCCAGCGAACATTTGCCCACCGCGTGCTGCGTCACCGTCACTGACATGCAGGTGATTCCATCGGCGCCCGCCGGCCGTCCCATAGCGACCTGCGTCGACCGCAATGCTGCAAGCTCACGGGTCCGCCAGTACACGGAGTCTCGTCCATCATCCCCCGCTGTCAAATAGATGAAGGTCGCTCGCGTGCCGCTTCTAAGAATTGTCGAGGCAACGTCACCCATGAACACCTGCCAATCGTCCTGGTGGGCGACAATGAATACGTTATGAATGGCGAGATTCGATTTGTATCTAACTTGCCCACCGAGGGTAGCCGCCATACAGCAGAGCGCGAGTAGGCTCCGTCCGCAGCGTTCAGCGAACAAGACCCTACTTCCGGTCGACGGCACAGGCCAGAGCACGCGATAATGTACCCCGCAAAAGCAAACACGGGCACACCCCTTCGGTATGCCCGTGTTAGGTACATATTTACTTAGACTTTGACAGCTTCGACTTCGATGTTGATCTTGATGTCGTTGCCGACCGTAAGTCCACCTGCTTCGAGCATCACATTCCAGGTCAAACCGAAATCCCGCCGATCGATTTTTCCCGAGGCGCTGAAGCCAACGCGCTCGCCGCCCCAGGGATCTTTTGTCTGGCCTTCGAAGGTCACATCGAGAGTCACCGGTCTGGTCACGTCTCTAATAGTAAGATCGCCGGTGAGCTTGAACTCCTTCCTGCTTCCCTCGATGCGGGTGCTCCGGAACTTGATCTCCGGATACTTCTCCACTTCGAGGAAATCCGCCGAGCGAAGGTGGTTGTCGCGCTGCTCGGTGCGGGTGTCAATGCTCACCGCTTTGAGTGTGGCTTCTACGGAGGATTTGCTGACATCCTTCTCGTCGGCATGGATGACACCTTCGACATCAGTGAACCGACCTTTCACGGTCGTAATCATCAAATGCTTGGCTGAGAACTCTACAAGTGTGTGGCTGGGATCGAGCTTCCAGGTGGTCTTGCTCCCGGTCGTAGGAGCCGTTTCAACTGCTGACATTATTCTTCCTCTCTTTTGCTGGTCTGAAGAGCTGCTTCCACCAGGAAGCGAGCCACTGGACTTACGAATGGTATGCTAATATATTTTAGTAAGTAACTTGTGTCAAGCACCTCCCACCCCGAAATTCTCTAGATGCGCGACTCTTCCACTGTTTCACCGGTCTGCACCCGCTTCCATAAGGCGATCGAGCTCATCGGTAGTCGGTGGACGGGCGCTATTCTGCAGACTCTTCTTCAAGGAAAGAGCCGCTACGCGTCCATCAAGGCTGCCGTACCGGAGATAACCGACAGAATGTTGTCGGAAAGACTCCGCTCGCTCGAAACCGAGGGCCTTCTTCTGCGCGCAGTCGTTCCCGAGAGTCCTGTTCGAGTGGAGTACGAGCTCACCAAAAAGGGCCATGAGCTCCAGAAAGCGCTGCGCGAGATAGCGACCTGGGCTGAAAACTGGATCCCGGCATCTGATGATTCGGATGTGGAGCCGCTGCGTCCCCAAAAACGCGAGCGCAAGGTTAAGCACGCATAGATCCGAAAGGCGCCGGCTATAGGCGTCTTTTTTTTTGCCCGCTGCACGCTGGCGATCCGTTCGCAGGTCGTTACGTTTTTTGGTCCCTGCCGTAAAAACCGCAGTCACCATCGGAGAACTCGATGCGCGCGTTGCTCTCGTCCCTTCTGATCTCTACAACGGGATTGGCTCTGATACCATCTCCCGCCGACACACCGATTCGCGGTTTTTCTCCTCAATCGCTGCAGATCGAGCGCGATCTCGAAACACGATTCAAGGCGCTTCCGGATCCCGGCCACATGAGGGAAGCGATGCGGCGCCTCAGCGCGCGGCCGCACCACGTCGGTTCCCCGTATGACAAGGAGAACGCTGAATGGATTCTGGATCAGTTCAAGTCGTACGGCTGGGATGCGCATATCGAGAACTTCGACGTTCTGTTTCCAACGCCTGTCGAACGAATCGTCGAGCTCGTCGCTCCCACGACGTTCAAGGCCACGCTTCAGGAATCCGCCATCTCAGTCGACCCCACCTCCAGCCAGCAGGCCGAGCAGCTTCCGTCCTATAACGCGTATTCGATCGACGGCGATGTGACGGGCCCGCTCGTATTCGTCAACTACGGCGTGCCCGCTGATTACGACGAACTGGAGCAGCGTGGGATTTCCGTGAAGGGCGCGATCGTCATCGCCAAATACGGCGGATCGTGGCGCGGCATTAAGCCGAAAGTTGCCGCCGAGCATGGCGCCATCGGCTGCCTGATCTACTCTGATCCCCGGGACGATGGATTCGCCGGCGGCGATGTTTTTCCCAACGGTCCGATGCGCCCGGCGCAGGGAGTTCAACGCGGCTCGGTCGCCGATATGCCGACGTATCCTGGTGATCCGCTTACGCCGGGTGTCGGTGCTACAAAATCGGCGAAGCGTTTGTCAGTCGCCGAAGCGCCAACCATCACCAAAATCCCGGTACTTCCGATTTCCTACGGAGACGCGCAGCCGTTGCTCGCTGCACTTGGCGGCCCGCTTGCCCCGAATGCATGGCGCGGTGGATTGCCTGTGACATATCGCCTTGGAGCTGGTCCGGCGCGTGTCCACCTGAAGGTGAAATCCGATTGGAGTCTCAAGACTCTGTATGATGTCATCGCGAAAATCCCCGGGACTACCGAAGCGGACCAATGGGTGATTCGGGGCAACCACCATGACGCATGGGTGAACGGAGCCCAGGATCCGATTTCCGGACTGGTTGCTGAATTGGAAGAAGCACGAGCGCTCGGCGCTCTCTACAAACAGGGTTGGCGCCCCAAGCGCACCATCGTCTACGCTGCCTGGGACGGTGAAGAACCGGGACTTCTGGGATCAACGGAATGGGTCGAAGCGCACGCCGACGAGCTGAAGGCCCACGCTGTGGCCTATCTGAACAGCGACACCAACAGCCGTGGATATCTTGGCATCGAAGGCTCCCACTCCCTGGAGAAATTCATCAACGGTGTCTCCATGGATGTCGAAGATCCCGAGTCGGGGGTCAGCTCGTGGAAAAGGCTGCAAGCCTCCAGAATTCTGAACGGTTCACCGGATGTACGACGCGATGCCCGGGATCGTGACGACCTCCGCATCGGCGCTCTCGGATCGGGTTCGGACTACTCGTCGTTCCTTGATCACCTCGGCGTTGCATCCCTCAATCTTGGTTATGGCGGTGAAGACGATGGAGGGATTTATCACTCCATTTACGACGATTTTTACTGGTTCATGCATTTCAGTGACTCGTCCTTCGTCTACGGTAAGGCACTCGCTCAGGCCGGTGGAATCTCCGTGCTGCGTCTCGCTAACGCTGACTTGCTCCCTTTCGGCTTCACTAATCTCTCCGAGACCATCCAGACCTATGTGAAGGACCTTCAATCCCTCCGCGATCGACGTGCTGAACAGATCGCGGATCGGAATCGGCAGATCGAAGAAGGCCTCTACAGATTCACCAATGACCCCCGCGATCCTGTCACAGCCCCGAAGCCTCAGCAGCCGGCGCCACAGCTCAATTTCGCGCCGCTGCTCAACGCTGTGGATTCGCTCTCTCACTCTGCATCGCGATACGAGAGCGCATATGCTCGGGCTGTCAGCAGCGGACGCATCGCCAACGCCAGGAGTGTTAACGAGCGATTGATTCAGGCAGAGCGGGCGTTGACTTCTGCGGAAGGTCTCAAGAACCGGCCGTGGTACGTCCACATGCTTTACGCGCCCGGTTTCTATACTGGCTACGGAGTGAAGACCATTCCCGGCGTCCGCGAAGCGATCGAGCAAGGCCAATGGCCGGATGCTGACCGGGAAATCGCCCGCGCTGCTGCTGCAGTGGAACGAGAAGCGAGCCTCGTCAGCGGAATCGCTTCAACGCTTAATGCTGGACAGTAGTTTCGAGCTGTAACCAAAACGGCAGCCTTTCGGCTGCCGTTTTGTTTTCCGCTTGAATGTGCATGGCTAGGGACGGGATCGAACCGCCGACACGCGGATTTTCAGTCCGCTGCTCTACCAACTGAGCTACCTAGCCCATCGAACACCGTGCCCGGACCAACAATTAAAACGCACCGGTGTCCGTAATCAACCGCCGAAGGGATCGCTCTGGGACGGACTCCTGCCGTGAACCGCGGTGATAACGGACTTTACGCCCCCCCGAACGTTGAAATCACCTACAACGCGCATCCATTTCGGTGACGAAGCGGCAACGAGATCATCGAGAATTCGATTCACCGCGCGCTCGTAGAAAATCCCGTCGTTTCGGAAGCTCCACAGGTAAAGCTTGAGACTTTTGAGCTCGATACACTTCGCGGCCGGCACGTAAGTAATGCGAATGATTCCAAAGTCCGGCGCACCGCCCTTTAACAATTCCAGCTCGGACGCGTCCGTCTCTACCCCTCCCAGCGGGCAGAGCGACGTGAACTCCGAGCAGTCCATATGGATCTCGTAGTCGCGGTTCGCGTACGGATTTTCGAAGGTTTCTAGGAGTTCTGTCCTGGGCATCCCCGAACGATGCACCGCAGGGAGTCGCGGATCAATCTTATTGATCTCGGAGCTTGCGCGACATTTCCTCGAGCACCCGCCGTTCCTCTTTGGTAAGACTCGCAATCCCCTGCTGCGAGATCTTGTCGAGAACTCCATTCACTTTCGCGGCGTACTCTTTCGGGGTTTCCTCTTTCGGAACGTGCTGCAATGGTTTGCTCTCGCGCAGGACGATGGCGTTGCTTCTCGCCACTACTTCATCCACGTTCCCACCGCGATCCCGCATCGGAGCTCGATTCCGTGGTACCGCGCGGGGCATGTCTTCCGATTCGTCGGGTGCCGCTGACACCCAGCCTCTTACTCTATTGAGGCCGCCCACCGCGTAGAGCTTGAGAAAGATCCAGCCGAAAGCCATTCCGCCGACGTGTGCCGTCCAGTCTATTCGCGAGCTCGGCGAGAGAGCGAAGATGATGTTCATCGCCAGCAAGGCCGCCACCAGCCAGCGCGACTTCATTGGAATGACGCCGAAGATGTACACCTCTTCGTCGGGCCACCGCAGCGCGTAGGCTACGAGCACACCACTTATCGCCCCGGATGCTCCTATTACCGCCGAGTGCTGGGCCAGCGCCAAATGGGCGAGCGCACCACCGAGGCCTGACCATAGATAGAACTGAATGAACGTTCGAGTTCCCCACTCCTGCTCGAGGCGCGGACCGAACATCCAGAGCGTGAACATGTTGAAGGCGAGGTGCGCCAGCCATGCGTGGACGAACATGTAGGTGCCGATCGTCCACCAAGCCGTCGGGAACCGCGCAGGATCGAGAGCCAGCGCCGAGTAGATGGCATCCGACCCGAACAGCGTGAGCTGTAGAAAGTACACCCCGATATTCAGGGCCAGAAGCCACTGAACAGCGCGTGTCATTCGCGGTGATTGGGGTTCTTCTTCGTACATTCCGCTCATGCAGACCTGCGACTAAAAGACTACATCCTGAAACCCAGCGGCCGGCCGGGGGTTCCGGAGCCTATCCGAGGGCGAGTTTAACGATACGCTCGCAAAGCTCCGGGAATCCAATTCCCATCGCCGCGGCTCCCTGTGGTATCAGACTGAGCTCGGTCATCCCGGGCAACGTGTTCGCCTCGAGGCAGTAGAACTCACCTTCACTTGTCAGCCTGAAGTCTATTCGAGCGTATCCGCGCAGCTTCAGCGCCTTGAACGCCTGCAAAGCCTGCTGCTGGACTTTCTCCGCCGCTTCCTTCGACAGCTTTGCCGGAAATTCCTCTCGTGCCATTCCCGCCGTGTATTTGCACTCATAATCGTAGATCTCGTGCTTTGCGATGATCTCTCCGACCGGCAGGGCTATGTCGCCCAGCACGCCTACTGTAAGCTCCCGACCTGGAACGAACTTCTCGATCATTACTTCGTCGTCGTATCTGCTCGCTTCTTTTATCGCCGGTGCAAGATCTTCGCGTTTCTTTACCAGCGACAGGCCAACTGTCGACCCTTCCCGCGACGGCTTTACCACCACTGGCAGCCCCAGTATCCCCTCGACTTGCTCCGTTGTCACCGGTGTCATGAGCCAGTCCGCTGTCTTCACATCCTCCATACGGAAAAGCTTCTTCGAAAGATCCTTGTCCAACGCGAGCGCGCTTGCGAGGAGCCCGCTCCCGGTAAACCTGACCTTCGCCATGTGTAGCAGAGCCTGGATCGTTCCATCTTCGCCCTGACCACCGTGAAGTGCGAGGAACACGACGTCAGCGTTCCTGATCTCTTTCATTGCCGTGAGATTAGGCAGGAACGCTCCTTCCGCAAATTTCGCAAGTGACTCTTGTGAAGGCGGCTCCGTACCTACTTTCCCCGTCGCCAGCTTACGCTCCTCCTCGGCGCTTATCAGCCCTTTCGCCGGATCAAGGGAGGTTACATCGTGCCCTTTGCTGCGCAGTGCCTCAACGATCCGGATTCCAGAAGCGAGCGAAACGTTGCGCTCAGAGGATGTGCCACCCATGAGTACCGTAATTTTCATTCGACCGATTTCCCTTGGTTATCGCGACATCATGAAGTGCAGCATGTCGGATCGAGTAACGATCCCCTGCACAACTCCGTGCTCCTGGACGAGCACCGCCGGGTTCGCCTTCGACAGCAGTTTTACAACGCTGTCGACCGGTTGATCCGAAGCCACCATCGGAAATGGCGAATCCATTATTTCACTTACAGTCGTGTCGAGCAGCTTCGGGTTTTCCAGGCTCTTTTGCGACAACGACCAGTCACTGACCGATCCGATACAGTTTGATCCATCCATTACGGGTAGCTGCGACACATCGTGGAGGGACATTAGCCCGATCGCCTGTCGAACCGTGGCGCCGGGCGCCACACTCACCACCGCCGGTGCTCCGCCGTTCTTCCTTCCGAGGACACTGTGCAGCGCCACCCTCGGCGCATCCAGCATCTGGTTCTCTCGCATCCATTCGTCGTTGTAAAGCTTCGACAGGTAGCGCTCGCCGGTATCGCACAGGATCGTCACCACCATCGCATTTGAGTCGTCGAGCTCACGCGCGATCTTCAGCGCGACAGAAGTAATCAGACCCGACGATCCCCCGACGAACAATCCCTCTTCACGGGTGAGCCGTCTCGCCATCGCGAAGGACTCCTTGTCGCTAACCGTGTAGTATTCGTCGATGCAGCTCATGTCGAGCGTGCCGGGCAGCTTGTCCTGTCCGATTCCTTCGACCTTGTAAGGCGTCCCCTCGATCTTGTTCTTTCCTTTGCTTCGCCAGTACTCGGCCAGTATCGAACCGGCAGGGTCACCCGCAATGACGCGCACCTTCTTGTTGCGTTCTTTCAGATATCGTCCCACACCAGTAAGTGTGCCACCTGTACCTGCAGACCCGACGAAGTGCGAGATCTTGCCCTTCGTTTGCTCCCAAAGCTCAGGCCCGGTGGTGGCGTAGTGGGCGTCGGGGTTCGCCTCGTTGTAGAACTGATCGGCGAGAATGGCATTGGGCGTCTCTTCAGCAATGCGCTTCGCCATCATTACATAATTGTCGGGATGGTCCGGTGGGACTGCGGTCGGCGTCACAATCACCTCCGCCCCGAACGCCTTCAGCAGTCGCACTTTCTCCTGCGACATCTTGTCAGGCATCGTGAAGATGCATTTGTAACCGCGTAGCGCTGCCGCGATGGCGAGACCGACACCGGTGTTTCCGCTCGTTCCTTCGACGATCGTACCGCCCGGTTTCAGCTTCCCTTCACGCTCGGCGCGCTCGATGATCGGTAGACCAATCCGATCCTTTACCGACCCGCCAGGATTGAAGAACTCTGCCTTCGCGTAGACAGGAGTGCGAATTCCGCGGGTGACCTGGTTCAACCTGATGAGCGGAGTCCACCCAATCGTGTCGAGGACGTTGTCGTACGGTTGTCGATTTCTCTCGATCATGATCAGCGGCTGGATTTGCGGCGTGTTGTAGGCTTGGCCGCGGGCTTCTTCGCCGGCGCTGCCTTTGCCGGTTCGGGCTTTACGGTATCAGCTGATTTCGCGGTCGAGCTGGCTGTCACCGCCGAATCGCGCTTGATGATTGAATCGCCTGCCAGGGGTGGCGCGTCCGGATGTCTGAAATAGACAGGAAGAAGGATGGAAACAGGAACTGGTTGACCCAAAGTCTTTGCTGCCTCGAACTTGAGTTCTCGTGAACCCTTCATCGCTGCCGAATCGAGCGCCGTAAAGCCCGACGTTTCGGCTATGCGCGTCGAATCGGGCACAATCGCTCCGTTGCTGTCGATGTAGATGCGTAGGGTGACATTCCCCTGGACTTTCTGAGCGTAGAGAGCGGGTGGATAGCGAAACGGTAGCTCCTTATTAAGCATTACCGGCGCCACATCTGGCTGTCTCCCCACTGTCTGAAAGGGCATGTTCGACCCTTCCCCTTTCTTGCAGCCGGTCCCAATCATTAATGCCAGAAAGAGCAGGCAACTGGTTGCAGTCTGGATGCTCAAGCCTTGCCCTCCTCTCTCTTCACCTCATCGACCAGCCGGGCCAGCAGCTCGAGCGCCTGAATTGGTGTCATTTTGTTGGGGTCGATGGTTCTGAGTTGTTGAACGACAGGATGAATCATCATCCCAAACAGCGCCAGCTGATCGCCGGTACCCGCCATTGGTGCAGTTGGAGTGCGTCCGGAGCGCGGCACGATCTGTTCCGCTTCAAGCAATCCGAGCAGCTCCTTGGCTCTCGTCAGCACACCTGCTGGCAAACCAGCGAGACGTCCCACCTCGATCCCATAAGACCGGTCAGCGCCGCCCGGCTCAAGTCGGTGCAGGAAAAGAACCTGATCGCCGACCTCGCGTACCTGAACGTTATAGTTTCTGACTGCTACTAAATTGTCGGCTAGCTGCGTCAATTCATGATAGTGCGTGGCGAAGATGGTCTTGCATCCCACCGAGTTGTGCAGGTGCTCGCTCACCGACCACGCGATCGAGATCCCGTCATAGGTCGATGTGCCGCGACCAATTTCGTCCAGCAGGACGAGGCTCCGTTTCGTAGCGGTATGCAGAATCGCGCTCGTCTCCGACATCTCTACCATGAACGTGGACTGACCACGAACCAGATTGTCGCTCGCGCCGACACGCGTGAAGAGCCGATCGACGACGCCGATCAGTGCCCTCGACGCGGGTACGAAGCTGCCAACCTGCGCCATCAGCACGATCAGGCCAACCTGGCGCAGGACCGTTGATTTGCCGGCCATGTTAGGGCCGGTCAGAATGATCAGCCGGGCATCTTCGTTGAGAGACACATCGTTGGGAATGAACTTCTCACGTGGCATCATTCTCTCGACGACCGGATGGCGCCCCGCCACGATCTCCAGCGAGTAATCATCGCTCAGTTCCGGACGAACGTAGCCTTCCTTAGCCGCGCACTCCGCCAATGAAGCGAGGACATCGAGCTCGGCGATGGTTTGCGAAACCGCCTGCAGTCGTGCGACATCGGCGCCAACCCGCGACCGCAGGTTCTCGAATAGCTCTCGCTCGCGTTCTTCGACTCGCTCCGCTGCCGTCAGAACCCTCTCTTCGTATTCCTTCAGCGATTTGGTGACGTATCGCTCAGCCCCAGCCAGAGTTTGTCGCCGCTGATAATCTTCCGGCACCAAATGGGCGTTGCTATTCGTGACCTCGATGAAGTATCCGAAGATTCGGTTGTAGCCTACCTTGAGCGAGCTGATGCCAGTGCGAGCGCGCTCATCCAACTGAATCCGCGCGATCCCATCCTTTCCGCCGTCTCGCAGAGCGCGCCATTCATCCAGGGTCGAGTCGACCCCGTCACGCACACTTGGCTCGTCGCCGATCGCGATCGGTGGCCGATCTACCATAGTGCGAAGGATCTCTTCGCAGATATCGGCACATGTCTCCCACGACGCAGCGTGGCTACTGAAAGCACTGCTCTCTCCGTCACGCACCGCCAGACGTGCCCGGGTCAATGCGCTTTCGACATCCGGTAATCGCGCGATCGAATCACCAAGTGCCCGCAGTTCACGCGGTGACGCTCGTCCCGCCGCAGCCTTACCGGACAAACGCTCGATATCGCGGACGCCGTCGAGCGCTTCACGTAAGGCGGCTCTCACGAGCGCATCACCAAGCGCGTCGACCGCTGCCAGTCTCTTTTCGATCCGCGAGCGATCGACCAGCGGAGCCAGCAGCCATTGTCGAAGCAGCCGCGCACCCATCGCGGTAAGAGTCCGATCGAGCACGCCAAGCAGGGTCCCGGACGTCTCGCCGCCACGCATTGACTCGACCAGCTCGAGGTTTCGCCGGGTCATTTCGTCGAGAGGCATGCAGCCTCCCGGCCTTTCGATTCTCGGCCGAGCCAGGTGCGGCATTCCTGCGGGCTGAAGCTCATTGAGATAGCGAAGTAGTGCGCCCGCGGCTCCGACCGCAGGTCCATCCGATTTCTCTAATCCGAACGCGTCGAGTGAGCTGACCTCGAATCGTTTCGTTAGTTGATCTCGCGAGAGCTCCACGTCGAACTCCCATGCCTCACGCTCTGTGATCATTGGTCCTTCTTCACCGAGTGGGCCCTTGATCAGATGGGTGAGATTCTGCCCTCGGGGAAGAATTATCTCCCGTGGCGTGAACCGTGACAGAACGGATTCGATATCGGCCCTATCAGCCAGAGCCAGCCTGAGCTCGCCTGTAGACAAGTCGGTAGCAGCAATGCCGATCGAATCTTCCGCCTGGGTCAGTGCACAGAGATAGTTATTGCGATTGCCATCGAGCAGGTCGTCGGAGAACGCGGCGCCTGGTGTGATAGTCTCGACCACTTCCCGTTTGACGAGGCCTTTCGCGTACTTTGGATCTTCAGTCTGCTCACAGATAGAGACGCGAAACCCATGCTGAACGAGCCGGCGCAGATATTCTCCCGCCGCCTTGACTGGAACTCCGGCCAGAGGGACCTCACTGGCGCCTCCGTTGTTCCTCGACGTCAGTGTGAGCCCGAGAGTGCGGGACGCTATTTCCGCATCCTCGTAAAACATTTCGTAGAAATCGCCCATCCTGAAGAACAGAATCGCGTCCTGGTGACGCGACTTGATCTCGCGATACTGCTGCATCAAAGGAGTCGATGCGGCTCGACTCACGGTTGCGGTGCCTTCACGACAAAACCATCCATTCGCTTAGCCTTCAGTCGTTTCAACGCATCCTCGGCATCATTTTCGGTGGCGTAGCGCCCGATTCTCACTCGGAATGGCGTGACGGTACCGTCCACTCGCGCGGCATATCCCCGACCCTTGAGGGTCGCAACGAGTTTGTCCGCGTCTGCCCTGTGGTTGTAAGCTGCTACCTGAACTGAATAGCCGCTCGTCAAGGTCGCTGCCTTTGGCGCCTTTGACGGGTCCACGATGCTTGGTTTGGCATCGTTGGCTTCGGTCGGTTGCGGGCGTGGGGGCTGCGTCGCCGTTCTCGCGGAGGTTTCTGCCTTCGGTTGTACCGGAGCCGGCGCCGGAGGGGTGGGCGAAACAGGAGCACTAGACGGAGCGCCGGAGGCTGTAGTCGTCGCACTCACCTGTGTCGGCGAGGTCGTAGATGTTACCGGCTTGACCGCGGCTGCGGGCGACGGCACGGTTGCAACTGCTGTTGCGGATGCCACAGATCCCGGCGGCGGACACCTCTGCCCTTGATACTGAATCTGGTTGCGCAGCTCGATTTCAGTTGTATCCGCCTGGGCCAGCGCGCTTTCATTCGCGGCACAAGCGTGTGAAACGTCGTTTTTCTCGAACAGTACTCGCGCAGTCCAGTAGCTCGCGCGAGCGAGCGATTTAGTTCGCGGATAATCGCGCGGAATTCGCTGAAGATGAGCGAGTGCTCCATCCCGATCGCCCCGTGCGAGCTCGAGCTGCGCAAGCCGTAACAGCGCATCGGCCGCCTGTGGTGCCAGTGGGTAGTCAACGACTATATGCTTGTAATCACTCTCGGCGTCGGCTGCGCTTGCGGCGAGTGACGCGCGCCAGAAAAGGGCTTGGGGATAAAGGGGCGCCACTGTGGGAGTAGCTGCGATGACTGAGTCGATCAGCGCGCGTCCTGCCGCACCATTGCCATCACTGACCATCGCTTGCGCTCGAACAAATACCGGGTCCGTCGGCTTGACTGCGGCCTGTGCCATTGCCATCGACGCCGTACAACAAAACAGCACGATGGTCGCTATTGTCCGTTTAGACATACGTCTCTCCTATAGCCTCATGCGGCTGCTTTCACATCGCCTGCGCAGAGGCTCAGTAAGAGCGAAGCCAGCAATTGTTCGTCAGACGATACCCTGCTCTCTTTGAGGGCAACGTCGGTGTCGAGCAG
>JBJMOT010000080.1:0-48963 GCA_045803585.1 Gemmatimonadaceae bacterium | reverse complement strand
TCCTCGATGACGAGGCTGTACTTGAAACCGCTGCAGCCGCCGGGCTGCACGCTGACGCGCAGGCCGCCTTCCTCAACGGTGACGCCTTCGGCGTCCATGAACTTTCTGACCTCGACGCCCGCGTTCGGGGTGAGGGTGAGATCGATTTCTGGCTGCGATGAAACGGACATTTATCCTCCGGTACTACATGAATTTAGGCTACTTCTCTCACGGCTGGTAGTGCGGCGGTGCGCTCCTCCCGGAAGGATCGGGCGATCCAGCCGAACGCGACCACCGCGATTGCCAGCATGACCAAACCTTCGACGGTATCGCCCAAAATCAGCTTACCGATGCCGAATAACGATGAATACACTGCCACAATGCCCGCGATCCAGTTTGTCCAAGCGAGCGCCCCACCCGGTATACCCTCTCGGCCGTAGCCGCCCCTCGCAGAAACCGCCGCCCAGCCGGGCCCCCCGGGCCTGACCCTTCGGTAAAAGCTCTGCAAGACTGATTCGGGTTCCGGTGCCGTCGCGAAAGTAACTACTATCCAGACGACCGTACTGATAGCTACGGTAACGAGCATTACCCAGGCGTCCGCCCTCAGGTCCCCGTCCGGGAAGCGCGGCTTGATGAGGGTGATCGCCGCTAGCGATACAATGAAGGAGGCGGTCATTGCGCTGATCTCGCTCCACGCGTTGATCCGCCACCAGTACCAGCGAAGGATCAGCACCAGCCCTGTGCCTGACCCGAGGGCGAGAAGGAATTTCCAGGCGCCTTCAATGGTCTGCAGACGCATCGTCACCAGTGCGGAAGCGAGGAAAAGAAATACAGTCGCCAGACGCGATATCGTGACGTAATGCTTCTCGGATGCGCCCTTGTTCAGGAAGCGCTTGTAAAAATCGTTCACGAGATAAGACGCGCCCCAGTTCAGCTGGGTGCCGACGGTCGACATGTAGGCGGCGGCAAATCCCGCCATCATGAATCCGCGCCACGGGGTGGGCAACAAATCGACGAAGGCCTGCACGTATGCCGCCTCGTGATCATGCGTGGGTCCAATGCCGCCCGGGTACAGGATGACGGTGCAAAGGCCGGTGATGATCCATGGCCACGGGCGTATCGCATAGTGGGCGACATTGAAGAAAAGCGTGGCGAGAACTCCGTCGCGCTCGGTCTTCGCAGAGAAGATTCGCTGGGCGACGTAACCGCCACCGCCAGGCTCGGCACCAGGATACCACGCCGCCCACCACTGGACGGAGAGGAATACGAACAAGGCGAGAAGCGGCATCCACGGGTACGCTCCGATTCCATCCGCCCCCATCTTGATCGGCAGGACCGAAAGCGCCGCGTTGGCATCGCCGAAGTGCGCGGTCAGTCCGGACTTCAGTGCGTCCATTCCCCCGACCGCGCGCACGGCATAAACAGCGAGGATTATTACGGCCGTCATCTTGATGACGAATTGAATGAGATCGGTCCACAGCACGGCCCACATTCCGGCGCCCGCCGAGTACGCAACGGTGATGACGAAGCAAATGCCGACCGCGAGGACTTCGCCTGAGACGTTCATACCCAGCATTCGCACGTCGTGGAGTCCGAGCGAGATGGTGAGAATCTTGATCATGGCCCGTGTGACCCAGCCGAGGATGATGAGATTGATCGGAAGGGCGAGGTAGAGGGCGCGGAAGCCGCGGAGGGCCGCGGCGGGTTTTCCGCTATAACGGATCTCGGCGAATTCGACGTCGGTCATGACGTTGGCACGTCGCCACAGTCGCGCGAAGAAAAACACCGTGAGCATGCCGCTCATCAGCATGTTCCACCAGATCCAGTTGCCCGCTACGCCATGATTGTAAACGAAGCCGGTAACGACAAGGGGGGTATCGGCCGCGAAAGTTGTCGCTACCATGGAGGCGCCGGCGAGCCACCACGTAACGTTTCTGCCGGAAAGGAAATACTCGCTGAGACTTTCGCCACCACGCTTGGTAAAGGCGATGCCGATGCCGGTGGAGAGCAGGAAGTAGGCGGCGACTATCGCCCAGTCGATCGCAGTAAGCGCCATAGCTAGTGGATTGGGGTGGCCAGGCAAGACGTTTGCGTTTCGAGCATCAGCTCGCGTCGGTCAACGTTGAAGGACGCAAGAGAGTATCATTTGTTACCGCCAAAACAAGATCAACTTACGGGACAACTATCGATGAAGCGATACCTCCAGCTGCTAACGGTCCTTACAGCAATTTGCGGCGGCTGCGTCGTGATGAGCAAGCAGATTGATCCAACCAGCGAGCTCGCTGAAGCCAGAGTTCACCCCGGAATCACGGTCTTGCTGAACGACAGTCTCGATCTGATTCGAGGCAAGCGAATCGGGCTCCTTACGAATCAAACGGGCATCGACGAAAGCGGCCGCTCGGACATCGATCTCCTGAGAGACAAGAAGGCACGCGACGCGAACGTCAATCTGGTGCAGATTTTCGCGCCGGAGCATGGCCTGCGGGGAACGGAGGATCGCCAGAACATCGCCAGCGGAGTGGATCAGAAGAGTGGGCTCCCGGTTTTCTCTCTCTACGGAGAGCAGACGATGGCGCCCCCAGACAGTCTGCTGCGGCCGCTCGACGCATTGGTGTTCGACCTTCAGGACATTGGAACCAGAACCTGGACGTATGTGGGTGCGATGGTATATGCGATGCGCGCAGCGGCGCGTCTGGGTAAACCATTCATCGTTCTCGACCGCCCCAATCCGATCACAGGCTACATCATCGAGGGGCCGCTTCTCGACACCTCTCTCGCCAACGCCAACGATCCCGCTCCGGGACGGCCAGGCCAGGCGTACGCGTTGTGGCCGATGCCGCTGCGTCACGGGATGACCATGGGCGAGCTGGCGCGCTACTTCAACGACGTGCTTCAGATTCGCGCGGTTCTGCACGTCGTTCCCGCGCAAGGTTGGCGACGCGATGTCTGGTTCGATCTCACGGGACTTCCGTGGGTGAATCCATCGCCGAACATGCCGTCGGTGAAGAGTGCAATGCTTTATCCTGGGTTGGTCGCTTTCGAAGCGACGAACCTGTCCGTCGGTCGCGGGACACCCGAAGCGTTTCAGCACGTCGGCGCTCCCTGGCTGAACGCCGCCGCGACAGTTGCGATTCTCCGCGATCGCGAGGTCCCCGGCGTTCGCTTCTACGCCGAGACTTTCACGCCTCAGTCTCCGAGCGACGGCAAGTACGGTGGGCAGACGATTCCCGGAATCAAGATCGTGGTGATCAATCGCAGCGCACTGCAGGCAGCACGCGTCGGAGCAACCTTGTTGTGGGCGATTCGCAGAACTGGCGGCGAGCACCTCACGATTCGCGACCGTGATTTCGATCTGAGATTCGGATCGCCTTCAGTGCGACTGGCGCTACTCCGTGGTAGTGACCCGGATGTAGTGATCGACCGGGAGTACCGCGCTGCCTACGCTTTCAGAGAGAGGACGAGGCAGTACCTGCTATATAGATAGTCGTGGCGCTGGAGTGTCTTGAACTGCAACTGAACCGGTGCGAGCAGTGAGCAACTCAGGCTCAAGGAGCGGAGTTCCCGACGTCGTGACGTACTCCCCGTTCTGTTGTATTTCCAAAGTGTAGGATTTTGAGCAGTCAGGGAGGCCTACCTCTTGCACGCGACAGATGCAAAAAGCTTCCCCAACTTTTGGAGGGCAAGGCATGCGTGTTCTCATGGTCTCGCTGTCGATGCTGGCACTCGCGGCATGCAGCGGCCGACAGGTTGAAGTCAAAACCGGACCCGAGCCGACAGCAGACGTCGCGCTTCATGTCACCAACAACCTGAGCCAGGCCGTCAACGTCTACGTCGTTAGCGGCACCAACGACATCTTTCTGAAGCAGGTTGCTGCCAATAGCGTCGAGCACATTCCAGTTTCTGGAATTCCGGCAGGGGCGACGGTCAACCTGCGCGCGGCGACGGTCGACGGAACCCGCACGTATACGAAGAACAACATCACTCTCTCTTCGATGTACGAGTGGCGCCTGCCGTGACTACAGGTGTCTCGTCCAAAGCCGGGCGGGTAGAAATAGATCGTTGGAGGACTTAATTTTACGGGGCTGTCGTGCGACGCACGCCGGCCCTTTTTTCTGCCGTCAGCCGGCCTGCGCGACAGGCCGGCTAGCTGATGTTTACTGGCCGGAGCCGAATGGCAACTCCCACTTACGTAAAACAACCGACTGACTACGTAAAAAACGGAGCTCTGCGCGCCATTGAGCCGGCCATTTCCTTTTTGGCCCGGCACAACGTCAGCCCGAACACCATCACCACCGTTGGAACGCTGCTCACGATCGCGGCGAGCGTCGTTTACGCGACTGGGCACATCATGAGCGCCGGCTGGATCATGAACGTGACCGCATTCTTCGACGTGGCCGACGGGCAAGTCGCCCGACGGACCGGAAAGTCGAGCGTCTTCGGCGCCTTCTATGACTCGACGCTCGACCGCGTCGCAGACGGCGCACTGATGGCGGGGCTCGCCTTCTTCTACGCTACAAATGCGATCCACCACAACCTGTACATGGTCGTGTCCTGTCTCGTCTGTATGGTGGGCACGTTCCTCATCTCGTACACCCGCGCGCGCGCCGAGGCTCTCGGAGTCGATGCCAAAGTCGGCGTGATGCAGCGGCCGGAGCGAATGGTGCTGTTGTCGGTACCGCAGTCTTTCTTCGGATTGTTCTGGAATGGCTGGGTGCTGATGGGCATCATCCTGCTGCTGACGGTCACCGCCTGGATCACGGCGATTCAACGGATCGCGTTCGTCTACAAGAACACGAAGCGCCTCGACAACAAGCCCATTCGAATCGTGAACGACCCGGCCTCCACCGGTGCTTCAGCTGCTCCGCCGAAACCGGCGGGCATGGCGGCGTCCCGCCGCGCGAAATCGTAATTACACGGAGAAACAAATTGGCTCCTCCCTCCAGATCAGGTTCTGGTGATGCAACTAAATCGGTAGCACCGGCCACCGGCCGCCTCGGTATCCTCACTCCGGGGCTCGGCGCCGTCGCAACCACGTTCATGGCTGGGGTGGAAAGCATCCGCCGTGGACGCTCCAAGCCGATCGGATCGCTTACCCAGATGGCGACCATCCGCCTCGGCAAGAGAACGGAAAAGAGAGCGCCGCTGATCAAGGACTTCGTCCCGCTCGCCAAGCTCGATGACATCGTGTTTGGCGCCTGGGATCCGATTCCCGACGACGCGCTTACCGCCGCAAGAAAAGCCGGAGTGCTCGAAGAGCGGGACATCGAGCCGATCGCCGATTTTCTGAAAGCCATCAAGCCGATGCCGGCGGTGTTCGACAACAAATACGTCACCCGCATTCACGGCACGAACGTCAAAAAGGGAAAGACAAAGCGGGATCTCGCCGAGCAGCTGCGCCAGGACATTCGCGATTTCAAGTCGCGGAACAAGTGCGATCGCATCGTGATCGTGTGGTGTGCGTCGACCGAGATCTTCATCAGGCCCGGCCCGCAGCACGCGACGATCGAACAGTTCGAGAAGGCGATGGAGAAGAACGACGATGCCATCGCGCCGTCTATGCTCTACGCCTACGCCGCGATCATGGAAGGAGTGCCATTTGCGAACGGTGCCCCGAATCTCTGCGTCGATACTCCGGCGCTGCTGAAGCTGGCGCAGGATCGCGGCGTTCCGATTTCCGGAAAGGATTTCAAGACCGGTCAGACGTGGATGAAGACCATTGTGGCGCCGGGGCTCAAGGCAAGAATGCTCGGCCTCGCCGGCTGGTATTCCACCAACATCCTGGGCAATCGCGACGGCGAAGTGCTTGACGATCCGCAATCGTTCAAGACGAAGGAAGAGTCAAAGCTCAGCGTTCTTCATACGATCCTGCAACCCGAGCTTTACCCCGAGCTCTATAAGGATTTCTCGCACGTCGTGCGGATCAACTACTACCCGCCCCGCGGCGACAACAAGGAAGGCTGGGACAACATCGATATCGTCGGGTGGATGAACTATCCGATGCAGATCAAGATCAACTTCCTTTGCCGCGACTCGATTCTTGCTGCGCCCATCGTGCTCGATCTGGCGCTGTTCTCGGACTTCGCGCAGCGCGCGGGCATGAAGGGAATTCAGGAGTGGCTGTCGTTCTATTACAAGAGCCCGATGGCCGCGCCCGGTCTGCAACCGGAACATGATCTCTTCATCCAGCAGACGAAGTTGAAGAACACTCTCCGGCACCTGATGGGTGAGGATCAGATCACTCACCTCGGCCTCGAGTATTACGCGTGATGGTCCGGCCACTCGTCGCGTTTTCACTCCTATCGGTTGCGCTGGCTGGGTGCAGTAATGGTCCGAAGGCGACGGAGCTTCGGCTCTGGTCGGACAATTACTTTTTCCGGGTGACGGTGGATCCGATGCCGCCGAAGGCGCTCGAGCCGGCGTCCTATCGAGTCGTCGTCCAGGACAAGAAGACCGGCCAGCCAATCGAGGGTGGCGAAGGACGGATTTTCGCGACGAGCGAAGACCGGGCAAACACCAACGATGGATTCAAGAAGGAGAAAGAGCTCGGCACGTACTCAGGCCGGCTTTTCTTCGCGACGACCGGCGATTGGGCAGCGGCCATACAATTCCGCCGCGAGAAGGATCAGCGGATGCCGCTCGAGCGCGTCGACTGGATTCAGACAGTTCGTCCAGCATCTGAACCTGGCACTTAACTAAATGCGTCATTTTTTCAGAACCCAGCTGATTCCAGTAGACGTCCTGCGCATTGCAGATGAATTCTTCCCCGAGATCGGAATGGAGCGGAGTGGTCATACCGCGCGCTCAAGAACTTTCGCCGGCGATCTTGGAACGCTGCAGCTGAGCGTACGCAAGGAAGGCGGTCATTACACGTTCGTCGAAGTTTCGACGGATCAAACGGGCGAAAGTCGCCTCGACCGCAACGCAAAGAAGTTCTTCGTCACGCTGCACAAGACGGGCGATCCCCGGCACCGCATCGAAGCGGCGTACTAGAGTGGCGCGGTCTGGAACTGCGTCGAAGCCGGCGAAGCTGACGCACGCGGGTCAGGGCGGTGAGCTCTCCCGTCCTCAGAAACTCGAGCTGTATTACTACATGCGCCTCACGCGCTCGCTCGAGGAGCGGTTGGTCAATCTGTACCGCCAGACGAAAGTCGTCGGTGGACTTTTTCGTTCGTTGGGTCAGGAAGCCGATGCGGTCGGAAGCGCTTACGCCCTCGATCGGTCGAAGGGTGACATCCTCTCCCCACTGATCCGTAACCTCGGATCCATGCTGGTCCAGGGTGCAAAACCCAACGAGATCATCAAGCAGTACATGGCAAAGGGTGACTCGCCGACACGAGGGCGCGAGCTCAACATCCATTACGGCGATCTCGTGCGGGGGTTTATCGGACAGATCTCCCACCTTGGCGACATGGTGCCGGTGATGGCGGGTGTGACTCTGTCCTTCAAGATGAGAAAGGACGACCGCGTCGGACTGGTTTATGTGGGTGATGGCGCCACGTCCACAGGCGCCTTCCACGAAGGCATCAACTTCGCCGCGGTTCAGCGGTGTCCGCTGGTGGTGGTAGTCGAGAACAACGGCTACGCCTACTCGACTCCGCTAAGCAAACAAACTGCAGCCAAGCACCTCGTCGACAAGGCAATCGGTTACGGAATCGCGGGCGAACAAGCCGATGGCAATGATGTGATCGCTACGTACGAAGTCACGAAGCGGGCAGTGGACCGGGCGCGCTCCGGCGGAGGAGTGACGCTGATCGAGCTGATGACATACCGGCGGAAGGGACACGCCGAGCACGACAACCAGTCCTACGTACCGGCGGGCGAGATCGATAGGTGGGCAGCGCAAAACGATCCAGTCGACCGATACATCAAGCGGCTGCTCGATGAAGGCTTCGAGAAATCGGAGTTGTCGACGATCGACGCGCGGGTGAAGGGAGAAATCGATCGCGCAACTGACGAGGCCGAAGCGTCTCCGATGCCTGAGCCTCGAGATGCACTAGTCGGGATTTACGCTGATCCCCCTGACATTGAGCCGCTCTGGTTCCGCGAAGGAGTGAAGTCGGCGGTTGAGGTCCACGAGCGTCCGGCGAGTTGGGGAACCCACGATGTCTGAGGTCACCTATCTCGAAGCAATCCGCGAAGCGTTGTTCGAGGAGATGGAACGCGACAGCAACGTTTTCTGTCTCGGGGAAGACATCGGCGCCTACGGTGGGGCCTTCAAGGTGACCGAGGGATTGATGTCCAGGTACGGAGCCGAGCGTGTGATCGATACGCCGATCTCCGAGGCGGCCATTATTGGCGCCGCCGCCGGCGCGGCTCACATGGGAATGCGCCCTGTCTGCGAGATGCAATTCATCGACTTCATCTCCACCGGCTACGACATGCTCACCAATTACGTGGCGACGGCGCGCTACCGCGCGATGCTGCCGTGTCCGATGGTGGTGCGCGGACCGAGCGGAGGTTACGTCCGCGGCGGGCCGTTCCACTCGCAGAATCCGGAAGCGGCGTTTCTGCACACCCCCGGCCTGAAGATCGTCTATCCGGCGACGGCGAGCGACGCCAAAGGACTGCTCAAGTCAGCAATTCGGGACGAGGACTGTGTGCTTTACTTCGAGCACAAATATCTCTATCGCCGCATCAAGGAAGAGATGCCGGCGGGCGACCATCTCACTCCGATCGGGAAGGCCCGAGTAGCGAGAGAGGGGAAGGATGTTTCCATCATCACCTACGCCGCGACGGTATGGAAGGCGCTCGATGCCGCCGAGCAGGTGGAGAAGGAGGACGGACTATCGGTCGAGGTGATCGACTTGCGCACGCTGTTGCCGATGGACGACGAGGCGATCGTCGCCACCGTGAAGAAGACCAATCGAGTGCTGATCGTGCACGAGGACACGCGGACTGGTGGAGTTGCCGGAGAGATCACCTCGCGCATCAACGAGAGTGCTTTCGAGTGGCTCGATGCGCCGATTCTACGCGTGACTGCTGCCGACGTACCGCTGCCGTACTCTCCACCACTCGAGGATTACGTGCTGCCGCAGACGTCCGACATCGTCCTGGCGCTCAGAAAGCTGGCCGCGTATTGATGGCCGCGCCGCCACCGCAGCAGCTCGAACGTGGTGAGATAATCGCGCGAAACGTCGGCGTCGGTTGCCTGACCACGATGGCAGGATTTTTTAGTGGTGGAATGATCGCAGTACTGGTTGGAAAGTTCGTTGGAAGCGTGCAGGGATGCCGGCCGCCCGAGGGGCTTCCGGCGTGCAATTGGTGGGTGTATGCTGGTATCGGGGCTGTTATCGGCGCGATCACGTTACCCACGATTGCACTGGGAAAGCTGAATCGGCGCAGGCCGAACATAAACGCGGAGTAGCGGTGGCACGTGTAGACATCATCATGCCTCAGATGGGCGAGTCGATCGCCGAAGGCACACTTTCAAAGTGGTTGAAGAAAGTGGGCGACGAGGTGAAGCGTGACGAGCCCATCTTCGAGATATCGACCGACAAGGTCGACGCCGAGATTCCCGCGCCAGCCGCCGGCGTGATCGCCGAGATCATTGTCAAGGAAGGCGAGACGGTCGCGGTACAGACGGTCGTCGCCAGGCTCGAGACGGAGAAGGGCGCCGCGATTGCCGCTCCAGACTCCGCCGCGCCCACCGCAGGCGCGGTGTCGCAGCCGGCAGCCGGCGGAAGCAGAGCTGCCACGCCTGCGGCGCCCGCCCCCCAACGGGAAGTTGCAACGCCATCATCGTCTTCGCGGCAGCAACCGGCCGCGCCCGCCATCGCCGCGTCCCACTCCGGGAACGGCAATTCTTTCGAGGATCGCGTCCGCACCAGGTCTTCGCCGCTTGTCCGGAAAATCGCCGCCGAGCACGGGGTAAATATCGCCTCGCTTCAGGGAAGCGGCGTCGCCGGTCGTGTGACCAAGCGCGACATACTTGGCTTCATCGAATCCGGCGCGGCAACGACGTCCGCGCCTCAGGGCGGTCGCCTCGCGGCGGCTGGCGGTCACGCTCTACCAATGCCGCAGGCATGGCCCGGGGATGTAGTCGAGCCGATGTCGAAGATGCGCGCGCTCATCAGCGAGCATATGGTCGCCTCCCGACAGACTTCGGCGCACGTCACTTCGTTCATAGAGATCGACTTCACGCGTGTCGCCCGTATTCGCGCGAAGAAGCGCGCTGAGTTCGAGGCAGCAACTGGCCAGAAGCTGACCTATATGCCGTTTATCATCAAAGCGGTGACACAGGGCCTGCAGGCGTTTCCGGTGATGAACTCCTCTGTGGCCGGGACGAACATCATCTACAGGAAGCAGATCAACATCGGTGTGGCGGTCGCGCTCGACTGGGGACTGATCGTGCCCGTCATCAAGCGCGCTGAGGATTTGTCGCTGTCCGGCATCACCCGCGCACTCAACGATCTGGCTGCGCGCGCGCGCGCCAAAAAGCTGTCGCCCGAGGAAGTTCAGGAAGGCACGTTCACCATCACCAATCCCGGAGTGTTCGGGTCCTTGATGGGCACTCCGATCATCAATCAGCCCCAAGTGGCAATCATGGGCGTCGGTGCCATCGAGAAGCGACCGAAGATTCTCACCGGTGCGGACGGCGAGGACACCATCGCGATCCGCACATGCGCGTATTTTTCGATTTCGTTCGACCACCGCGTTATCGATGGGGCGATTGCTGACCAGTTCCTCGCTTTCGTCAAGAAAACAATCGAAACATTCCCGGAGACCGGACTCTAGATGCCGAAGGCAATGACCATACAGCGCTCAACCGTACCGGCCGCTGAACGGGCCAACTATACCAAGCGGCTGAAGGCGCTGCGCTCTCACTATGTTGCGGCCAATTGTCGTTTCTGGGTGTTCGAGGAGTCCTCGCTCCCCGGTGCGTTCATCGAGTTTACCGAGGCAGACGACCAGCAGACGCTCACGGTCGCCCACGCCAATGCACCGCACAAAACGCTCGATCCGTCGCGCGTCTATCAGGAGGTCGAGCTTTAATGCCTGCGCGATCACTCGAGGTCGGAGGACTGATGTGGGCTGTCTACCCGTCGGGGTACATAACCCAATACACCCAGGACGAGTACGCGTTGATGTTTTCGCGCGGCGCCGGCGCCGAGCGCGAGCTGCGCGTGACTCGATACTCACCGCAGGGCACTCGCTCGCGCGAGCAGGCGTTCGCCGAGCTTTCAGACCGACAACTGAAGGAGCTGTTTGAGCAGTCGCAGCCGAGCTTCACGTCGCCTGAGGCCGGTTACGAGAAGTGAGTGCGAGTGCAAGCCCGACACGGGCGGCATTCGTCGATCTGCATACACACTCGACTGCGTCTGACGGCGTTCTTCCGCCGGAGCGCGTGATTGAGGCCGCTGCACGCTGCCAGCTCGCCGCGATTGCGCTGACCGATCACGATACAATAAACGGCATCCCTGCGGCGCGCGCTGCTGCAGAGAGAGCCGGGGTTCGGGTAATCGCAGGCGTCGAGCTGAGCGCGTTTCACGACGATCATGAAATCCATCTGCTGGCTTTGCACCTTTCGCAGCTCGATGCGCTGGAGGCCAGGCTCGCGGAGCTTCGGATGATGCGGTTTGCCCGCGCGAAACAGATCGTCGAGAAGCTGAACACGCTCGGTATTGAGCTCACCTTCGATGAAGTTCTCAAGCAGGCCAACGGCGGCGCCGTAGGCAGGCCGCACGTGGCGCGGGCGATGATTGCGCGCGGCGCCGCACATGATTTCCGGGATGTGTTCGCGAGATTCCTGGGTGCAACCGGCAGCGCGTTTGTGCCGAAGGCGAAGCTGTCAATCGAAGATGCGATCCGCATCGCGCACGAAGCGGGTGCCCTGGCAATATGGGCGCATCCCGGCGAAGGTGGGCGGCGTGAGCGGCTGGAGCCTCTTGTCGCCGCCGGACTCGATGGAGTGGAGGTCAAGCATCCCAGCCATTCCTCCGAGGACGTGAAGAGACTTCAGGCCCTCGCGGATTTTTTTGGACTGGTACAGAGTGGCGGATCAGATTGGCACGGATCCACTGAGGGGCCACGACGACTTGGGAACATGAACGTGCCCATCGAGTGGCTCGAGAAGCAGGACGAGCGCGTCGCCGCAGTCGCGCCCGGGTCGATCGACAAATGAGGACTGGGCCTTGGAGCTAGACGGTAAGGTCGCTCTCGTAACGGGCGCCGGTACGCGCGTCGGCCGAGTGATAGCTCTTGCACTCGGCGGGGCCGGGATGCGGGTGGGCGTCCATTACGCGGGCTCCGAGAAGGGCGCCAGACAAACGGCGGACGAGATAATCGCCGGCGGCAGTGATGCACGCACTCTTCCCGGTGATCTCACTGATCCGGCCACCGCTCCGCGGCTCATCGAGCACACCCACAAAGTGTTCGGCAGCCTCGACGTGCTGGTTAATTCCGCCGCCGTGATGTTGCGGACCCCCGTCGGAGAAGTGCTGGTGGAGGATTGGGACGCGATGTTCGCGCTGAATCTGCGCGCGCCTTTTTTCCTCTGTCAATCCGCGGCGCGCGTGATGGAAAAAACCGGCGGAGCGATCGTGAACATTGCCGATCTCGCGGCGTTCGAAACGTGGCGCGGATATATCCCGCATGCGATAACGAAAGCCGGGATCGTCCAGATGACGCGCGGACTGGCGCACGCTCTTGCCCCGAAAATACGCGTGAACGCGATCGCCCCCGGACCGGTTCTTCTCCCCGACGGCTGGACCCAGGAGCAGGCCGACAAGCTGATATCCACGACTCCGTTGGCACGCCTCGGAAGTCCAGACGACGTTGCCCAGGCGGCGTTATACCTGCTAAGCGCGGACTACGTAACGGGAGAAACAATCATCGTAGACGGTGGGCGGCACATTCGCACCTGACGCCGCAAGGGTAGTCGACGCGGAAGTTATATTTCGCGAGTGAGTGCGAGTTGTGCTCTCCAAGAGGTGATTGGTTTGACGAAAGCACGTGATTACGACGTCGTCATAGTAGGGGCCGGGCCGGCCGGAATGACCGCCGCGCTATACACGGGACGCGCCATGCTGCGGACCGCCGTTCTGGAGCGCGGGTTTCCCGGCGGCGAGCTTCTCAACACGGAGTACCTCGACGACGTCATCGGATTCCCCAAGATCCTGGGTTATGAGCTTGCCGAAAAATTCGCGGCGCACGCCAAGCAATTCGGCGCGGAATTCTTCGAGACGACGGGAGTCGCATCCGTCACGAAAACCGAAAATGGCTATTTCCACACCATTACCGAAAACGGAGACATCTTCAGATCACCTGCTGTCGTCGTGACTGCGGGTGGCACCCCGATCAAACTGGGGATTCCCGGCGAGCTGGAATACGCCGGGCGAGGCGTGTCCTACTGCGCGATTTGCGACGCTGCCTTCTTCAAGGAGCAGATCGTGGCGGTGGTCGGCGGCGGTGACGCAGCGTGTGAGGAGGCTGACTTTCTCACACGCTACGCAACGAAGGTTTATCTGATCCATCGCCGGAACGAGTTTCGCGCATCCAAGATTCTGCAGAAGCACGTCTTCGAGAACCCGAAGATCGAAGTGATCTGGGACACTGTCGTGGAGAAGGTCGAGGGCGATCCCAAAGAGGGAATGAAGGGCCTACGACTTCACAATCTCGTGACGCAGGAACGAAAGTTTCTCGATGCGAACGGACTCTTCATCTTCATCGGGTTCCGTCCCAATACCGGAGTGATCGACGGGCATTTCGACCACGATGTGATGGGGTACGTCGTTACAGACAATGCGATGATGTCGTCGATCCCGGGCCTGTTCGTGGCGGGCGATCTGCGCTCGCAGTTGACCCGACAGGTGACAACCGCGGCGGGCGATGCCACCACCGCCGCGATTGCTGCTGACAAGTACATCTCGCGCTTCAAGGAAATCGAGCGCGACGGTTCCGGTGAAGCGACGCGGGAGGCGGTGGAGAGCGCCCACATCAATGCGGGCGGGTACACTTGATCGGTCGAGCGGCGACCCGTGCTTGCGTATCCATGGCGCTTTTCGCAGCCGGGACTCTTGCGCAGAGTCCGGCGGTGTCGGCGTCACGCATAGTCGGAGTGGTGGCGGATAGTCTCCATCGTACCGGCTTGCAGGGCGCGGAGGTTCTGGCATCAGGCGTGACGTCACCGGTCCTCACCGACTCCCTCGGAGAATTCAGTTTCGATAAGCTGCCGTCGGGGACGTACCAGGTCGGTGTGTTTCACCCGTTGCTCGAAAGTCTCGGTATCACGCTGGCGACGAAGCCATTCAGTCTTGGGCCCGACAGCACCGTCAGCGTCCTGCTCGCGATTCCCTCACCGTCTACGTTGGCTGCGCGCTACTGCGGAACGGCAGTGACCGAGACACACCCCGCAGTTGTAGTCGGGAGAGTGCTCGACGCCGACAACGACATGCCTGTCACCGCCGTCGCAGTTGCGCTGTCATGGGTCGACATGGTGGTCAGCAAGCAGACAGGCGTCATCCACACCCCGCACGAGCTGCACGCCAGTACCGACTCCTCCGGCTTTTTCAGGTTTTGTGGATTAACCGAAGATCTTGATGCGACGGTGCAGGCTACGTATGGCGGTGTCTCCACCGGCGAAGTCGCGGTCAGTACTCGTGGTACTCCGCTGACTTTCGAGAATCTCACCGTGCCTTCGATGAGCGTAGCGGCACCGGTCACCGGGATCATTCGCGGCAAAGTTCTTTCCCTCGACGACCGCCCGGTGCAGGATGCGCGCGTTGAAGTGCCGATGTGGGGAGGGGCAGTTCTCACGGACAAGGACGGCAACTTCACGCTTGACGGCGTGCGCGTCGGGACACAGCTGCTGATCATCCGTCACGTAGGCTTCGAGCCCACTCGTACCGCCGTCAATGTTACTTCGCGCCAGCCTGTCGAGATGCGCGTGACGCTAGGCCCGGTGGTCAACCAGCTCGATCCGGTTCTCGTGACGGCGCGCCGCAATTATGTGCTGGACAAAGTCGGTTTCAGCGCGCGCCAGAGGAACGGAGATGGCACTTTTTTCACCGCAGACGACATCGCCAAACGCAATCCGCAATACATAACGGACATGATGCGTTCCGTCCCGGGAATTCGCGTCGACCATTACGCTGGCAGCACATCGGTTCGGACAGAGAAGCTTACGACCATTCTCTCCAATGGTGCGGGAGGCCGTTGTCCAACCGTTTGGGTCGACGGGAATCAATGGCATTCGGCGGCCGATCAGATCGACGAGTTTGTTTTTCCGCGGGAGGTCGCCGGTCTGGAGGTGTACAAGCCTGGCGAAGCACCAATGCGATTTCGCGACATTGAAGACTGCGTAACCATCGTCATATGGACGCAGCTGAGTCTCCCCGACGCCCAGTGACAAAGCCGTGAAGGTCCAAACCATTACCGTCGGAGCGTTTCAGGAGAACACGTACCTGATTGTGGATGAACAATCCAATCGGGCGGTAATCGTGGATCCCGGCGGCGAAGCCGACCGCGTCATCGAAGCGATCGAAGCCAGCGGAGCCACACTCGACGCGATATGGGTGACGCACGCTCACGTCGATCACGTCGGCGCGATCGCATCCATAAAGCGCAAGTGGGACGTCCCGATCTACCTCCATCCGCTCGACCGCAGGCTGTACGAGGCTGTGTCCCGGCAGGCTGAGGTTTATGGACTCCCATTCGAGGAGCCGCCTCCGCCCGACCGGGAGTTCGCGGACGGCCAGAGTGTCAGAGTCGGCGCGCAGGAGATGCAGGTGATGCACGCCCCCGGGCACGCTCCCGGTCACGTCGTCATTCACGGCGACGGCATCGCACTGGTTGGGGATTGTCTCTTCGCGGGGTCCATTGGCAGGACCGATTTACCTTTCTCCAATCCGCCCCACCTCGCGGCAACACTCGAGAAACTTGCCGCGCTTCCGCCTGATACCGTCGTCTATCCCGGCCACGGTGTTGAGACTACGATCGGTGAAGAGCGCCTCTCGAATCCATTTCTGAACGGCACCGCGCGTATCGTGGGCCGCTAACCCCGACACTGAGCCCACGACAATGAGTGCCAATACGCGCACCGAAAAGGATCCTCTCGGCTCGCTGGATGTGCCGGCGGATGCGCTTTATGGGGTGCAGACTCTGCGCGCCGTGCAGAACTTTCCGATCAGCGGCATGAAGCCGCTGCCGGCGTTCGTCGACGCGACGGTGCGTATCAAGCGCGCTGCCGCTCTCACGCACAAGCAAACCGGCCGGCTCGATCCGAAGCTGGCCGACGCAATAGTCAAGGCAGCGGACGAAGTACTTTCCGGTAAGCATCGCGAACATTTCGTAGTCGATGTCTACCAGGCGGGTGCCGGCACCTCGCACAACATGAACATCAATGAGGTGCTCGCCAATCGCGCCAACGAGATGCTAGGCGCGAAGCGGGGCGCGTATGCCCCGGTTCATCCCAACGATCACGTCAACATGGCGCAGTCAACCAATGACGTGATTCCCACCGCGATAAGGCTCGCCTGTCTCACCGAGCTTGGCCCACTTCAAAAAGCGCTCGAAGGACTAATCAATGCGTTCAAAGAAAAAGGACGCGAATTCGACGACGTACTGAAGTCGGGGCGCACCCACCTGCAGGACGCGATGCCGATAAGGCTCGGGCAGGAATTCACTGCGTATGCGGGCTCGCTCGAGCGAGGACTGAAGCGCGTGCTACAAGCCGCCGACTACCTGCGGGATCTTGGCATCGGCGGCAGCGCGGTGGGCACCGGGGTGAACGTCGAGCCGGAATATCCTCACCTGATGGTGAAGGCACTCGCGGAATCGACGAAGGTAGAGCTACGAGAAGGCTCGGATCGAATCCAGCTGATGCAAAGCATGGGAGACGTCGCCGCATTCAGCTCTCAGCTCAAGATTCTGGCGCTCGATCTGAGCAAGATTGCCAGCGATCTCCGGCTGATGGCGAGCGGCCCGCGTACGGGACTCGACGAGATTCGTCTGCCGGCGGTGCAGCCGGGATCGTCGATTATGCCAGGCAAAATCAATCCATCGGTTCCGGAAATGGTCAACCAAGTCTGTTTTCAGATTCTCGGCAATGATGCTTGCGTGAGTGCCGCTGCCGAACACGGGCAGCTCGAGCTCAACGTGATGATGCCCGTCATCGCTTACAACGTGCTGCAGTCGATGATGATTCTCCAGAACGCGTCGATGGTGCTGGCGGACAAAACCGTGAAGGGAATCGATGCCAACGAGGAGATGTGCAACAACTGGCTCGAGCGCTCAGCAGCGCTCGCCACGGCGCTGGCGCCACAGATCGGATATGCTAGAGCCGCCGAGCTTGCCAAACAGTCGGTGAAGGAGAGGGTGCTGATCCGGGATCTAGTTCGAAGGGAAAAGGTGATCCCAGACAACGAGATCGATGAGGTGCTCGACCTCAGGAAAATGACGGAGATCGGGGTGCCCGGGGGGAAGCACGGGGGAATCTCGGCTGGGTAGAGCGGCTGAGAGTCAGAGCGGTTCTACTGGCGTCAAAAAGGAACCCGTTGCTGGTTGACGTTGCCATGGCTTCGTACCAGGCCCAACCAAGCGCGATACCCTTGTCCAAAGCCCCGGCTCGCCCTATCGTGAGTACATGAGGATAACAACCTGGGCCGAGTACGGCGTGATCTGCGCCCTCAACCTTGCGAAGCGCACCGATCTGGGGCCCGTCAACGGGCGTGAAATCGCGCGGCAGGAACGCCTTCCCGCAGATTATGTCGAGCAGATTTTGCTGCGGCTGAGGCGTGCCGGTGTGATTGCCAGCACTCGTGGCGCGCGCGGAGGTTATGTCCTGGCGAGACCGCCCGCTGAGATCTCCATACGCGACGTCATCCATGCGTCGGAGCTGGAGACTTTCAATCTCCACTGCGTCAGTCATCCGGTGGAAGAGGAGCGGTGCTCAGCGTCTCACAGCTGCAGCATCCGGCCGGTGTGGGTGATGCTCCAGACGAGGATCGACGACGTGCTTCAGGGAGTGAGTCTTGCCGACCTCATGCACGACGAGCCGACGGTCCGAGAGCGCGTCGGTCTTCCGACCGCGGCCGGAGCCACGTCGGAGAAGGCTGGTCTGCCGATCCTGGAGACGGTCTAGATCATCAGCCCCGGATGCACAAACGGCGCGCCTGGAAAGCAGACGCGCCGTTCTTTTTCATGTGCCGAAGGGGGGACTCGAACCCCCACGAGCTTGCGCTCACTGGCTCCTGAAGCCAGCGCGTCTACCAGTTCCACCACTCCGGCGTGCTGGAGGTCGAATGATAGAAACCCGTCGGAGCGAAGTCAAACTTCGGCCCGCGTGGCGAGTCCTGTTGTATCGTTGAACCGCGCGAAGTTGCGTCTAACTTGACCACGAAGTCAAATGGCAGAGAAAGTCGACAAAGATGCGAAGGAGTCGGTGGCGAGGAACAAACGCGCCAGACATGACTACCACATCATCGACACCTGGGAGGCAGGAGTTGTCCTGACCGGCAGCGAGGTGAAATCGCTGCGGAACGGAAAGGCCAACATCGCCGACTCCTACGCGATCGTCAAAGACGGAGAAGTCTTTCTGCTCAATCTGCACATATCGCCCTACGAACAGGCGAGCTACTTCAATCACGAGCCCACGCGGACTCGAAAACTCCTCCTGCACAAGAAGGAGATCCGCAAGATGATCGGTGCGGTCGAGCGTCAGGGACTGACGCTGCTGCCGCTCGAGGTCTACTTCAAGCGCGGCAAAGCGAAAGTCGCGCTTGCACTCGGCAAGGGTAAAAAGCTCTACGACAAGCGCGCCGACGAAAAACGTCGCGACGATGAGCGTGATATGCAGCGTGCGGTGCGTACCCGATGATCGCGCTCTTACTCGCGCTGCAAATCGGCGCCGCGGCTATGGCGCCCATTCCGACTTTCATTGTCGTCCGCGATGGCGCGACTGCGACCTCCGTTCCGGTCACTATCAGCGGTGGGCAGCCGACCGTGAGAGCGGATGCTCTGATGCGCGCGATGCGCGGGATGCTGATCACAGGCACGAACCTGCACTACACCCTGGTGTTGTCCCGCGCGCGTATGGATCTCATCGACGGAATTCCTTTCGCCAAGATTGATACCTTGACCATTCCGCTCACGCGGGCGCCTCAGGTGCTTGGCGGTCAGCTTTATCTGCCTTTCCAGTTTGTGAGCGAAGTGATTCCGCGTTACGCCGGGTATGTGTACGACGTGGCGCAAGCTGAGCTCAGAACTTCGGTGGGCAGGGCCGATCCGTCGATACCGACGCGCATTCCCGCGAATTCGACGGCGGTGGCGAGTGGCAGCAGCGGCGGTCGAGCGGCGACAGACCCGACAAGCGTACCGGTTGGTATTCCGGCAACAGCCGGTCGAACGACCGCGCAGGTCAGGCGTGTAGCACGAAAACTGGTGGTAATCGATGCCGGGCACGGTGGGCCGGACACCGGGATGCGTGGACCAATCGGCAGCCCGGTCTGGTTTGTGGAAAAGGACGTTACCCTCTCTGTCGCGACCAAACTGGCGACAGTGCTAAGGGCCCGTGGGTTCGACGTTCTCATGACTCGGACTACTGACACGCTGATCGCTTTGGCGGATCGAGGCCGGATCGCAAACGCGAATCATGGTGATGTATTCATCTCCATTCACTGCAACGCGCCGGGATCGAACACAGCCGCCGGCGCACGCGAGCGGGGTTTCGAGACATATTTCCTTGCCGAAGCCAAGACGGAAGACGAGCGTCGCGTGCAGGACATGGAAAACGAATCCGTGAAGTTCGAGACGGGTGCCAACGCGTCCAAGGGAGATCCACTCAGCTTCATCATCACCGATATGGCTCAGAATGAACATCTCCGCGAATCGAGCGATTTGGCCGAGACGATCCAGACGGGACTGATCGACGTGCATCCCGGGCCGAATCGTGGTGTGCAGCAGGCGAATTTCGCGGTGCTGCGCGGTTCGTACATGCCGGCGGTACTGGTCGAGGTCGGATTCGGGAGCAACCAGTCCGAGGCGACCTACCTCTCCGATCAGTCGAACCAGCGCGCACTGGCGCGCAACATCGCCGAATCGGTCACCGCTTATCTCGCGCATTACGAGGCGCGAGTCGGGAGTCAGCGATAGCGGTGGCGACATCCTCGCTCGCAGTCACCGCCGCGGGGATCGATTTTCAAAATCCGGTTTTGTTGGCCGCTGGCACCGCCGGATATGGGCGGGAGCTCGCGAAGCTGATAGACCTCGACGCGCTCGGCGGGTTGATCACGAAAGCCGTGAGCGTGGAACCCCGTCACGGAGCTCCCGCGCCGCGAGTCGCCGAGTTTGATGGCGGGATGATAAACGCCGTGGGCCTCGCGAACCCCGGGATGGAGGAAGTTCAACGCGAACATCTGCCATGGCTGGATGCAAACGTGCGACGCGCAAGAGTCCTCGTGAACGTCGTCGGCAATCAGGTGGAGGAATTCGGGAATGTCGTATCGATGCTCGACGACTCGTCGGCAGTGTCGGGCTACGAGCTGAACGTGAGCTGTCCGAATGTAAAAGCGGGTGGGATGGAATTCGGCGCCGACCCCCGGTCGCTGACGGAAGTAGTCACGCGCGCGCGGGGGGCGACAAAAAAACCGATTTTCGTGAAGCTCTCGCCGACGCTTCAGGACATCGCCTCGACTGCGCGCACTGCCGCTGACGCCGGGGCGGATGGAATATCGGTCGTCAACACATTGCCGGGGCTTGTGATCAACACGGAAACCCGAAAGCCCGCCTTAGGATTCGGAACCGGCGGCGTCAGCGGCCCAGGCTTGCTCCCGGTGGGAGTGCTGGCCACGCATAAAGTCTCGAGGGTCGTCAAGCTTCCAGTGATCGGAGTTGGCGGAATCGTAAAAGCGACGGATATCATTCAGTACGTCATCGCCGGCGCGAGCCTGGTTGCAGTCGGGACCGCAGTCATGCAGCAGCCCCGTTTGGCGGAGAAACTCGTCAGCGATCTCGAGCGCTGGTGCCGGGATAACAGAGTCAGTTCGCTGAGTCAGTTACGTGGGTCATTATCATGGGAAGCCTGAATTGACTTCACATCCGCGTCCGACTGGAACCCGCACGAAGATGGCGACCCGGGTCGCGCCACCGGCCAGCTCGCGTCGACCGACGCCGATCGTAGCGCTCGATTTTCCGCGAACCGACCTCGCCCTGGCGATGGTCGAGCGGCTGGGTGACGCCTGCAAATTCTACAAAGTCGGTGGCGAGCTTTTCACGGCCGCCGGGCCGCAGATCGTGCAGACCCTCCGCGCCCTGGGCAACGATGTCTTTCTGGATCTCAAGCTCCACGACATTCCCAACACGGTCAAAGGAGCGGCGCGAAGCGCGGCCGCAATCGGGGCTAAGCTGTTAACGGTCCACGCGACAGGTGGCCGGGAGATGATCGAGGCGGCCGTCGAAGGAGCCGGAGAGAAATGCGGCGTACTCGGCGTCACCATCCTGACTTCGCTCGACGCGGCCATGCTGCGAAGTGCCTGGGGGAGGAAATCACTCGAGGTTTATGGCGAGGTCCTTCGCCTGGCAGGAGAATGCGCTGAGGCTGGAGCTCATGGGGTGGTGTGCAGCGGCCTGGAAGCCCAGAAAATCGGCGCCAAGTACGGCGACAAGCTGAAGCTGCTGGTGCCCGGAATTAGACCCGCCGGTGGACGGACCGACGACCAAAAGCGGACTGTAACCGCCGCTGAAGCCGCCAAGGCGGGCGCGAACTACATCGTTCTGGGTCGAATGATCACCGAGGCGAAGGACCCGGCGTCCGAACTGAAGTCGGTGATGAAAACGATTTAGCCGCCCGGCCCGGCTGAGCTCAGATCGTGGCCGCGCTTTGACGACGTTCTAACCCCCTATCCCGCCTGCGGTTGCCGGGTTGCGTTGGCTGTTCAGTCAATGTATTTTGAAAGGCTAACCTCGGAAAATTTTGGAGGGCTAAGACCCTCTATGCCCATTAAGGCGGGAGCAGCACGTGAAAGTTCGTAGCAGCGTGAAGCCGATCTGCGAGCACTGCAAGGTCATCAAGCGGCAGGGTGTAACTCGCATCATCTGCAAGCGCAATCCAAAACACAAGCAGAAGCAGGGCTGATAATGGCGCGTATTGCGGGCGTGGATTTGCCACGCGAGAAGAAGGTCGAAATCGGCCTCACGTACATCTTCGGAATCGGACGCGCCACCGCGCGCCGCATTCTGCAGACGACCAACGTCAATTCCGAGCAGAGAATTCGCGACCTGAACGATGCCGACGTGAATCGGCTTCGCCAGGCGATCGAGAAAGACTTTCGTGTCGAGGGCGCCCTGCGCACCGAGATCGCGATGAACATCAAGCGACTCATGGACATCGGCAGCTACCGCGGGATTCGTCACCGCCGGGGTCTCCCAGTTCGTGGTCAGCGCACACACACCAACGCCCGCACCAAGAAGGGTCCACGCCGCGCTATCGCCGGCAAGAAGAAAGTCACCAAGTAGCCGGACAATTAGATAAATCATGGCAATCGGGAAAAAGACAAAGCGCATAATCGAGGCGGAAGGAGTTGCACACGTCTCGGCCACTTTCAACAACACCACCATCACCATCACCGACAGCAAGGGGAACACGATCTCCTGGGGCTCGTCGGGGAAGGCCGGCTTCAAGGGTTCGAAGAAGTCGACGCCGTTCGCGGCGACTGTCGCTGGTGAGCAGGCTGGGCGCGAAGCGGTAACGCTTGGCGTTCGTCGCGTGCACGTGAGAGTACAGGGACCTGGCTCGGGTCGCGAGTCGGCGATCCAGGCGCTCGTCGCTGCAGGTTTGCAGGTCAAGTCGATCAAGGACGTCACGCCGATTCCGCACAACGGCTGCCGCCCGCCCAAGCGTCGGAGAGTCTAACCGATGCGATATACCGAATCGAGCTGCAGACAATGCCGTCGCGAAGGAACGAAGCTGTTCCTCAAGGCGACGAAGTGTTTCACCGAGAAGTGCCCAGTCGAGCGTCGTCCGACGCCCCCGGGACAACACGGGTCTTCGACCGCCCGCCGTCGCAAGATGTCGGAGTACTCGAAGCAGCTCCGTGAGAAACAGAAGATCAAGCGCATCTACGGCGTCTCGGAGAGACAATTCCGAAACACGTTCGAGCGCGTCGCACCACTTCCTGGAATTACTGGACACAATTTGCTCGCGGCTCTCGAGTCGCGTCTCGACAACGTCGTGTACCGTATGGGTTTCGCCGGCAGCCGCAAGGCCGCGCGCCAGCTCGTTCGTCACCGTCACGTCGAAATCAACCAGAAGTCGGTCGACATCCCGAGCTTTCTGGTGCAGCCGGGCCAGGAGATCCGCGTCCGCATGAAGTCACGCGAGCAGGCCAGTGTGATGGCGGCGATGGATCAGTCGAGCCGAGGCGCTCCGCTTTCGTGGATTGCGGTTGACCGCGACACCTTCAGCGGCAGGATGCTGGAGAGGCCGACCAGACCGAACATTCCGATCGCCGCGCAGGAGCAGCTGGTGGTCGAGCTTTACTCCAAGTAGTTCCGCAAACGAGCAGCGATGCTGCTCGATTGCTGCACAGGACAGTCTGCCTGCACAGCAATCTCAGGTTGGTAGCAGGATTCGAAGTTCAGTAGCACCGACAAATACGCTAAGTAGGACGAGACCCTAACTCTCGTTACGGGCTCACCGCGCGTTAGGGGCGGGGTGGCGCGTTCAAGGAAAACGAAAAAATGGCAACCGCAATTGATCTCAGAGGACTTGTCCGTCCGCAGCTAGTCGAAGCGACGAAGCGCGAAGACAATCCCAACGTCGCAGAATTCAGACTCCAGCCGCTCGAGCGCGGCTTCGGACACACCCTCGGAAACGCCATGCGGCGTCTCCTGCTGTCCTCGCTCCGCGGGTCCGCGGTTTGGGGCTTCCGCATCGATGGTGTTCTTCACGAGCACCAGACGATCCCGGGCGTCGTCGAAGACGTCCACCAGATCATCGGCAATCTCAAGGCACTCACGCTTTCGCTGGACGAGGGCGTCGAGAACACAATTCTTCGCATTGCGAAAAACTCTGCGGGCGCTGTAACCGCGGCCGACATCGAAGGCCAAGGCGGCGTCACGATCGTCGATCGTAACCAGCACCTCTTCACGCTGCAGGGTGATCGCGAGATCAACGTAGAGCTCTACGTCGGCCGCGGTCGTGGGTACGTCGAATCCGATCAGCACGTCGTCGACAAGACTCTGCCAGTTGATGTCGTCCGCATCGACTCGATCTATAACCCGGTCCGTCGCGCCAACTTCGCCGTCGCCGAGACGCGCGTTGGCCAGCGCACCGACTACGACCGTCTGACGTTGACGGTCGAGACCAATGGGACGATCACCCCTGAAGAGGCGGTGAGCTACGCTGCCGCACTGGCGCAGACGCACTTCCAGTACTTTGCTGGCTTCGGGTCGCATGCTTCGGCGCCGCTCGTTCCAGGGACTGACATGCCGGGCGGCGATGCGCACAGACTGGGTGAAGTGCTCAAGACCCCAATCGAAGATTTCGAGCTCTCGGTTCGCTCCGTGAACTCGCTCAAGAACTCCAACATTCGCACCCTTGGTGATCTGGTCCGCCAGAGCGAGAGCCAGATCCTCCAGGTCAAGAATTTCGGCAAGAAGTCACTGAACGAGATCGCCGATCTGCTCGAGCGCGAGAACCTCAACTTCGGCATGAAGTACGAGGATACTCCCGACGGCGTTCGCATCACGGATCAGGGAACGCCGCCCAACCGGAACGTCGCCACCGTTGGTGCTGACGACGAAGAGGAAGTGTAAGGATGCGCCACCGTAAGAAAGGGAAGCAGCTTCGCCGCACCAGCGAGCAGAAGCTGGCTCTCATGAGAAGCCTCGCGAAAGCGCTCATCGAGCGCGGAGCCATCGAGACGACGGAGGCGAAAGCGAAGGAGCTTCGCCCGTTCGTCGAGAAGCTCATCACCAAGGCCAAGACCGGCACGCTTCACAACCGCCGCCTCGCCGGCCGTCATGTCGCTCATCGCGCGACCGCTGACAAGCTGTTCCGGGAAGTCGGACCACAGTTCGCTTCGAGAAAGGGCGGTTACACCCGCATCCTCAAAACCGGTCACCGCAAGGGCGATGGCGCCGAGATGGCGCGCATCGAGCTGATTGCGGCGGAGGGCTAACACATGGCACAGATCAAGCGAAACCGTTGCTTCATCTGCGACAAGGGCGTCGCTTTCGGCAATAATGTCTCGCACGCGAACAACAAGACGCGCCGGACGTGGAAGCCGAATCTGCAGGTTGCGCGCGTGGTCGTTGATGGAAAAATCACCAAGGTGAAGGTTTGCACTCGGTGCCTTCACGCAGGGAAAGTTAAGCGCGCACCTCGAGGGCAGAGCGCTGCTTAAGGGGATTGTTGTCCAATATGAAAAGGGAGCCCCTTGGGCTCCCTTTTTCATAACTACGGCTTGTACATCTGGCATCGCTAAGGCTCATAGCCCAAGTGCAACTGAACGGGTGCGAGCAGTGAGCAACCAATGCAGCGAGGCGGCAGTTCACGACGTCGGGACGTCAGTGGGCGCCATTCAGGCCACAAGCAGTGCGCTTCACACCGCGGAGGTAACTCCCGGCGTCGTGAACTCGCTGGTCACACCTAGACTTCTCGCTGGTCCCACGCGTTCAGTTGCAGTCAAAAGCGCTTGGAGCTTCCAGATGCCAGACGCTAAGTTTGCTTCGATGACTCGTCCCGATGCCTAAGCGTACCGACCTCCACCGTATCCTGCTGATTGGCTCGGGCCCGATCATTATCGGTCAGGGCGCGGAGTTCGATTATTCGGGGACCCAGGCGGCGAAGGCGCTGCGGGAAGAGGGGTTCGAGGTGATTCTGGTGAACTCGAATCCTGCCACGATAATGACGGATCCCGAGATCGCCGACCGTACCTACATCGAGCCGGTCACGCCGGAGTACGTCGAGCTCGTAATCGCCAAGGAAAAGCCGGACGCGCTCCTGCCGACGATGGGCGGGCAAACCGCGCTGAACGTCGCCATGAAGCTCCACGAGACCGGGGTGCTGGAGAAATACGGCGTCGAGCTGATCGGCGCCGATGCGCGCGCCATTGCCATGGCGGAGGACCGGAAGCTCTTTGGCGAGGCGATGAAGCGAATCGGACTGGCGGTGCCGCAGGGTGGGATTGCCACTACCCTCGATGAAGCTTTCGCTATCCTCGAGATCACTTCTTACCCGGCGATCATTCGACCAGCCTTCACCCTCGGCGGAACGGGTGGCGGGATCGCTTACAATCGCAAGGAGTTCGAGGAGATCATCCGCCGCGGACTCGACCTCTCGCCAGTGAGCCAGGTGCTCGTCGAGCGCAGCGTTATCGGGTGGAAGGAGTTCGAGCTCGAGGTGATGCGGGATGGTGCCGACAACGTAGTGATCGTGTGCTCGATCGAGAACATCGACCCGATGGGAGTCCATACCGGGGATTCGATCACGGTCGCGCCGGCGATGACGCTCACGGATCGCGAGTATCAACTGATGCGCGACGCCGCCGTCGCCGTCATTCGTGAGATCGGGGTCGAAGCGGGCGGGTGCAACATCCAGTTCGCCATCAATCCGAAAGACGGGGAGATGCTGGTTATCGAGATGAATCCCCGTGTCTCGCGCTCATCGGCGTTGGCCTCGAAGGCGACGGGTTTCCCGATCGCCCGCATTGGGACGAAACTGGCTGTTGGATACCGGCTCGACGAAATCCCCAACGACATCACTGGCACCACCCCGGCGTCGTTCGAGCCGGTGCTCGACTACGTCGTGGTGAAGTGCCCGCGCTTCGCGTTCGAGAAATTTCGCGCCGCCGATCCGCGACTCACCACGCAGATGAAATCCGTCGGCGAGTCGATGGCAATCGGACGCACCTTCAAGGAAGCCTTTCAGAAAGCGCTCCGCGCGCTGGAGACCGGTCGCTCGGGATGGACCATCGCATCAACGCTCGGCGACGACCGGCTCGCTGACGATGCAGTCGAAACCTTGCGGGGCGCGCTCAGGCAGCCGACCCCCGAGCGAATCTTCCAGGTAAAGAGAGCGATGCAGGCGGGCCTTTCTATGGAGGAGATTTACGAGCTCACCTGGATCGATCCGTGGTTTCTCGCGCAGATGACGGAGCTGTTCGAGGCTGAAACCGCCTTCGCGGCGCTAGGCAACATTGACCGCGACGCAATCTGGCGCATGAAGCGGATGGGATTCTCCGACAAGCAGCTAGCCGACTTGCGGGGAGAGCCCGAGGCCGTCGCGCGTGGACGCCGTCTCGGTTTCGGAATTGTCCCAGCGTACAAAATGGTCGATACGTGCGCCGGCGAGTTTCCGTCGGCGACTCCCTATCTGTACAGCAGCTACGACGAGGAGAGCGAAGCTCCCCGGACGGGGAAGCGATCGGTCGTGATCCTTGGCAGCGGGCCCAATCGGATCGGGCAGGGCGTGGAGTTCGATTACTGCTGCGTCCGCGCAGCGCTCGCCCTTCGGGAGCAGGGTTACGAGACGATCATGATCAACTCCAACCCTGAAACGGTCTCGACCGATTTTGACATTTCGGACAAGCTTTACTTCGAGCCGCTGACACTCGAGCACGTGCTCGACATCGTTGAGCGTGAGCAGCCGCTTGGCGTGATCGTCCAGCTCGGCGGACAAACTCCTCTCAAGCTCACCAACGGACTTGCCAAGGCGGGAGTGCGGATCCTTGGCACCCAGCCCGACGCCATCGACATCGCCGAGGATAGGCGGCGGTTCGACGCCATCGCCCGGCGGCTGGAGATCAGGCAACCGGAGAATGGGACGGCTACGAGCCTCGAAGAAGCCGTGGAAGCTGCAGACCGTATAGGCTATCCAGTTCTCGTTCGACCGTCGTACGTCCTTGGTGGTCGCGCGATGGAGATAGTCTACGACGAGTATTCGCTTACGGACTATTTCGAGCGCGCGGCGCGTGTCTCCGAAGACAGGCCCGTACTGATAGACCGGTTTCTCGAAGACGCCTTCGAGGCCGACGTCGACGCTATCTCGGACGGCGAGCGCGTCGTAATTGGGGGAGTAATGCAGCACATCGAAGATGCCGGAATACACTCCGGCGATTCAGCGTGCGTGCTGCCGCCATATCTGATCGACGAAGACGACATCCAGGAAATGCGCGAGCACACTGTGGCGTTGGCCAAGGCGCTCAACGTAGTTGGCCTGATCAACGTTCAGTACGCGATAAAGGACGGCAACGTTTATGTGCTCGAGGTAAATCCTCGTGGCAGTCGAACGGTGCCTTTCGTGTCAAAGGCAATCGGAGTTCCGCTCGCGTCGATCGCCGCTCGGGTCATGCTTGGAGAGACCCTCGAGAACATCGGATTTACCGAGGAAGTCGCCCCCGCCTACATCTCGGTCAAGGAAGCAGTTTTCCCATTCAACAAGTTCCGGGAATTCGATCCGATCCTGGGACCCGAGATGAGATCCACAGGCGAAGTGATGGGCATCTCGGACTCCTTCGGGAGCGCGTTCGGAAAGGCGCAACTCTCGGCAGACAACGTGCTGCCGACAGAGGGCGCAATCTTCATTACCGTGAACGACTCCGACAAGCGCGGGGTTACGCCCATTGCGCGGCGCTTCTACGAGATGGGCTTTCGCCTGGTAGCGACGTCCGGAACTGCGAAGTATCTGAGGGGCCGCGGCATTCCGACCGAGAGCGTGCTCAAGATCTATGAGGGGCGCCCCAACGGCGTCGACCTGATGCTCAATGGCGAAATCAAGCTGATGATCAACACGCCTCTTGGAAAGGAATCGCAGCGCGACGACTACACCATGCGCCAGGCAGCGATCGCCAATCACGTGGCGTACACGACGACGCTGTCGGCCGCCAACGCGGCCTGCGATGCGATTCTCTCGCTGCGTTCCCGCCCTTCCTCGGTGCTGTCACTTCAGGAATGGCACGCGCGAATCCCCAGGGAAGCCGGGGTCTAGTGGCCAAGCCGTTCATTCACGAATCGGCGTATGTCGACGACGGCGCGCAGATCGGCTCCGACACAAAAGTGTGGCATTTCTGCCACGTCCTCGGCGGCGCGATCATCGGTGAGAGGTGCTCGCTGGGGCAGAACGTGGTGGTAATGAATGGCGTGAGAATCGCCAACAACGTGAAGATCCAGAACAACGTTTCCGTCTACGAGGGGGTCGAGCTCGAGGACGACGTATTCTGCGGCCCATCGATGGTGTTCACGAACGTGGTGAACCCGCGTTCCCATGTGTCGCGCAAGAATGAATACAGACGTACGCTGGTGAAAAAGGGTGCGACCATCGGCGCCAACGCGACGATTGTCTGCGGTGTCACCCTCGATGAGTACGCGTTCATTGGCGCCGGCAGTGTCGTCACAAAGGACGTTTCGTCGTATGCGCTGATGGTGGGAGTTCCGGCCAGGCGCGTGGGGTGGATGTGCCAGTGCGGTGAACGCTTGCCCGACCGGGATCCGGAGTCGTGCAAGGTCTGTGGCACCAGATACAAGGAAAAGGAAGGCAAACTGACGAGAGTCCGGGCGTGAGCGCGAAGAATTTCCGCATTGGCCTGGTCGGCTGCGGCCGCATCAGCAAGAACCACTTCGAGGCGATCGACAAGATCGACGGCCTCGAGCTCGTCGCGGTTGCCGATGCCGATGCGGGGCGTGCGGCAGAAGCGGGCGCGCAGTGGAACGTGCCCCACTTCACATCCTATGAGAAGATGCTGAAGGAAGGGAACCTCGATGTCGTTACGATTGCCACGCCGTCGGGACTCCACGCCGAACAGGGAGTCGCGGCCGCACAGGCAGGGAAGCACGTGGTGATGGAGAAGCCGATGGCCATCTCACTGACAGGTGCTGACTCCCTTGTGCACGCGTGCGACAAGGCCGGGGTCCAGCTCTTCGTCGTCAAGCAGAACAGACTGAACCCGCCAATCCAGCTGCTCAAGAGGGCGATCGATCGGAATCGCTTTGGCCGGTTGTATATGGCGAGCTGCGCGGTGCACTGGGCGCGTCCACAGGAGTACTACGACCAGGCTCCATGGCGCGGGACCTGGGAATTCGACGGCGGAGCCTTCATGAATCAGGCGTCGCACTACGTCGATCTCATTCAGTGGCTGATGGGTCCTGTCGAGACGGTAATGGCGAAGACCGCCACGCTTGCGCGTCGCATCGAGACCGAAGACTCCGGGATAGCCATTCTCAAGTTCCGGTCGGGCGCGCTGGGAACGATCGAGGTTACGATGCTGGCCTATCCGCGGAACCTTGAAGGCTCGATCACCATCCTGGGAGAAAAGGGATCCGTGAAGATTGGGGGGACTGCGGTCAACAAGGTCGAGAACTGGCAGTTCGCCGACTACGATGACGACGACAAGCTCGTGGCGGCTGCGGAGACAAATCCTCCGAATGTCTACGGCCTCGGACACCTCGGGTATTACGCCAATGTTGTGGCTGTCCTTCGTGGTGAAGCCAAGCCGGATACCGACGGGCGCGCGGGGCGAAAGTCGCTCGAGCTGATCCTGGGAATCTACGAATCTGCCAAGACGGGAAGGGAAGTCCCGCTCCCACTTCGGGCGCAGGTCTGAGCCCTAAACCTTGTATCTTTAACAGCTTCCACCTTTTCTGATCCTAGTCTGACCCGATGGCAGTACCACTCCTAGATCTCAAAGCCCAGCACGCGACTATACGCGATTCTGTTCTGAACGCGATGGCGAAAGTCATCGACGAGCAGGCGTTCATACTTGGCGAGCCTGTGGAGCGCCTGGAGCGTGAAGTCGCCCAGCTCTCGCACACCACGCATGCGATCGGCGTCGCGAACGGAACTGATGCAATTCTGCTCGCGCTTCGTGCCCTCAATGTGGGTCGTGGCGATGAAGTCCTGACTACGCCATTCACATTCTTCGCTACCGCCGGTGCCGTGCATAACGTCGGAGCGAGACCGGTGTTCGCCGACATTGAACCCGACACCTTCAACATCTCGACCGAAGCGATCGCGTCGGAGATGAAGCCGTCGACAAAGGCGATCATCGCGGTGGACCTGTTCGGACAGATGGCACCGATCGAAGCGATCATGGATGCCGCCGGCAGCGTCCCGGTTGTCGAAGACGCCGCGCAGTCTATCGGCGCGCGCCGGAAAATAGACGGCAGGTGGGTCATGGCCGGTGAAGCCGCGACGGTGGGAACGTTCAGCTTCTTCCCGTCAAAGAACCTGGGCGGGTATGGGGACGGTGGAATGGTGGTGACGCAGAGCGACGAGATCGCGACTCGCGTGCGCCGGCTTCGCGTCCACGGCGGTCTGAAGACGTATTACCACGAAGAGGTCGGATACAACAGCAGGCTCGACGCGCTCCAGGCGGCGGTGCTTTCCGCGAAGATGGTAAGTCTTTCATCGTGGAGCAACGCCAGACGAAAGAACGCTGCCTACTACGATGCCGCGTTCGCTGATCTCGACGATGTGCGGACGCCTACAATCGATCCGGCAAACGAGTCGATCTACAACCAGTACACGCTTCGCGTCGCAAAACGCGACGCACTGCAGTCGCATCTGCGCGAAAAGCAGATTGGATCCGCGGTCTACTACCCGTTGTCGCTCCACCTCCAGCCCTGCTTCGACTATCTCGGCTACAAGAGGGGCGCGTTCCCCGAGAGTGAGAAGGCCACGCAGGAAGTCATATCGCTACCCGTGTACCCGGAGCTCAAGCAGCTCCAGCTCGATGAAGTCGTCGATGCCGTGCGCAGATTCTACGGCCGCTAAAAAACCAACCACCTCCCAGAGTTTCCGGTGCAACTAAAAGATCAGCTGCTATCAAAAATCGAAAACAGAACAGCGTGCATTGGCGTTGTCGGTCTGGGTTACGTGGGATTGCCGTTGGCGCTGGAATTCGCAAAGGCCGGCTTCAAAGTGATCGGCTACGACGTCAGTGAGCGTGTGGTGAAAGCGCTGATGGATGGGAAGTCACACATCCAGGACGTTTCCAGTGCGGAGCTCGGGCGTCTCGTCGCGGCGGGCAAGTTCGAGGCGACCACCGACGAAAAGAGAATGCAGGAGATGGACGCCGTCTCCATCGCGGTCCCCACTCCGCTGGCCAAGACGCGGGATCCCGACATGGGATTCGTTCTGGCGGCCGCGGACGCCATTGGCCGCAACTGCCGGCCGGGGATTGTGGTCGTGCTCGAGAGCACGACTTATCCGGGAACCACCCGGGAGCTGCTCCAGCCGAAGCTCGAGGCGGCTGGCCTCATCATCGGCGAAGATGTATTCCTGGCGTTCAGTCCGGAGCGCGTGGATCCAGGCAATCCGATCTGGAACACGAAGAACACTCCGAAGATCGTGGGCGGTATTACGCGCGCATGCACCGAGGTCGCGACCGCCCTTTACGCTACCTGCCTCGATACGATGGTTCCGGTGTCGAGCACAGAGACGGCGGAACTCGTCAAGCTGCTGGAGAACACGTTTCGTTCGGTGAACATCGGCTTGGTGAACGAGATGGCGATCGTTTGCGACAAGCTCGGGGTGAACGTTTGGGAAGTCATTGAAGCCGCCGCGACGAAGCCGTTTGGTTTCATGAAATTCACCCCCGGCCCGGGTATCGGCGGACACTGCATCCCTCTCGATCCGCACTACCTCGCGTGGAAGATGAGAACGCTCAACTACAAAACGCGGTTCATCGACCTGGCGAGCGAGATCAACAGCGAGATGCCGGCGATTGTCGTACGCAAGGTCGCGCAGGCGTTGAACGAAGAAAAGAAAGCCGTGAACGGCAGTCGCGTTCTGGTGCTCGGGGTCGCTTACAAAAAGGACATAGATGACATGCGTGAATCTCCGGCACTCGATGTAATCCGTCTGCTCGAGCAGCAGGGAGCCGATGTCCGGTATCATGATCCGCACGTTCCGAAGTATCGCGAAGACGGGCACGAGCACACTGGCGTGGCCCTCACTGACGACGAGATCAGCGCAGCCGACGCCGTTGTCATCGTCACCGATCACAGCAAAGTCGACTATCAGCGCGTGGTGCACCTCGCCAAAGTCGTGGTTGATACTCGAAATGCCACCGCCAAGCTTGCGCGCGGTAAGGGAAGGATTGTCTCACTCGCCTCGAATGCGTATTACGCCACCGCCTGACAGCATTCGGTAACGACAACACATGAACATTTCGGTAATCGGCACCGGCTACGTGGGTCTTGTCGTAGGCGCCTGTCTCGCGGAGACCGGCAACACGGTGCTGTGCGCGGACATCGACCAGCGCAAAATCGACGGGCTGAAAAACAACATACTCCCCATATACGAACCGGGCCTGGAGCCGCTGGTCGAGCGCAATCAGAGAGAAGAGAGACTCAAGTTCACCACCGATCTTCAGGCTGCGATCGAGTCAGCGGAGGTCGTTTTTATCGCTGTCGGGACGCCACCTGGGGAAGACGGGTCGGCCGACCTCAAGTACGTGCTCCAGGTTGCGCGACTCATTGGCCAGCACATGTCACGAGAACTGGTCGTGGTGACCAAGTCGACCGTTCCCGTCGGGAGCGCCGCTAAAGTCGCGAAGGAAGTGGCAAAGGAAGCAAAGTTCCCGTTTCACCTCTGTAGCAATCCGGAGTTTCTGAAAGAGGGAGACGCCGTCGAGGATTTCATGCGCCCCGATCGGGTAGTGCTGGGCGTAGAGTCTCCGCACGCCAAACGAGTGATGACCGACCTCTACGCACCGTTTGTTCGCACCGGAAAGCCGGTGCTGCTGATGGACATCCCATCCGCCGAGATGACGAAGTACGCCGCCAACGGAATGCTGGCGACGCGCATCTCGTTCATGAATGAAGTCGCGAACCTTTGCGACAAGGTCGGCGCCAACGTCGACTTCGTGCGGCGCGGGATCGGCAGCGACTCGCGCATTGGCCAGTCGTTCCTGTTTCCGGGCCCAGGATACGGGGGCTCGTGTTTTCCAAAGGATGTGAAGGCGCTCGTCAGAATGGCATCGGAGTGCGGTGTCGCGCTGGACGTCCTTTCGGCTGTCGAGTCGGCCAACGAGCGTCAGAAGACGGTTCTGGTGTCCAAACTGCGGTCAGCATTGGGCGACGATCTGGCTGGGAAGCGAATCGCGCTGTGGGGACTGGCATTCAAGGCTGGGACAGACGATATGAGGGAGGCGCCGGCTCTGTCGGTCATCGCGGCTCTTCTCGAGGATGGTGTTTCGGTCTGTGCTCACGATCCCGCCGCCATGGATCACGCGCGAGGTTTGCTCGGCAACCGAATAGATTTTGCTGAGACTAACTATGAGGCGCTCGAGGGTGCCGACGCATTGGTCGTTGTTACTGACTGGATGGAGTATCGCCACCCCAATTTCGATCGGGTGAAGCGGACGCTCAGGCAGCCGGTCATCGTCGATGGCAGAAATCTTTACGACGTCGAGAAAATGCGTGAGCTGGGCATTCGGTACCACTCGATTGGCCGCCCGTCCGCGTGAACATGCTCGGCCGCCGAGGGTAATATCATACGGATGTTCAAGACGAAATTCTTTTTGCTGGCGCTGCTGATCGCGGCCCCGCTGGCTTGCAAGCCTCCATTCAATCCGAAAGACCCGAAGCTCTATCCGACGTCCGACAAGCTGTACACGGCAGCGATGGCGGAGTACAAGGCGCACCGCTTTGACAATGCCGCGAAGGCTTTCGAGCAGCTGACGCTCGATTTGTCCGCGCGCGATCCGAGGCTTCCGCTCTCCTACTACTATCTCGCTCAGTCGCAGGGAAAGAACGGGGAGTATCTCCTTGCGGCGGGGACTTACAATCGCCTGATCGACGCTTTTCCGCAGGACTCTCTGGTCGACGATGCATTCTACCTTTCCGGCAGAGCGTACCAGCACGAGTGGCGGAAGCCGCAGCTGGATGCGTTGTACGGAAGGTCAGCCCAGACTGCCTACGAATCGCTGATCACCACTTTTCCAGATTCGCCATTCGCGCCGAGTGCCCAAAAGGAGCTCGATAAACTCGATGAATGGTTCGCGGAGAAGGATTACGACACAGGCTATCTCTATCTCAAGCGGAAGGCGTACGATTCAGCGATCATCTACTTCAAGGACGTGATCAAGTTGCACCCCCGCGCGAGAAAGTCGCGCGATGCCTATCTGATGCTGCTTGAGTCGTATCGCGCGATCCGGTACAACGACGACGCGCGGGACTTGTGCAATGAGATGCGCAAAGCTTTTCCGAACGATCGTGAGATCGTGAAGAAATGCCCGGCGCCGGCGACCCCGGCTGCCACCCCGGCGACGTAGCAGTGAGAATCGGGGTATTCGGCGGCACCTTCGACCCTCCCCACGTCGGTCACCTGCTACTGGCTGCTGATGCCCGGGAAGCCCTGAGCCTGGATCGTTTGATTTTCGTTCCGGCAGGTGCGCAACCCTTCAAGGTCGATACCCCCGCGGTTGCCTCTCCTCAGGACCGTCTGGAGATGGTTCGGCTGGCAGTCTCGGATGACGCCAACTACACTGTCGACGACGCAGAAATCAACCGGAAGGGGTTATCTTACACGGTCGATACTCTCGAGCATTTGTCGCAGAAATACTCAGCTGGAAAGCTCTTTCTGCTGCTCGGTGAGGACGCGTTGGGGACCTTCGACCAGTGGCGGGCACCGGATCGGATTCGTGCGCTGGCGACTGTGGCGGTGATGCGCCGTGCAGGCAGCGACGCCGCGAACCGGCGGCTTCCGCCCGGTGTACAGGAGGTTTCGACTCGGCGAGTCGATGTGTCATCTACGGAAATTCGCGCGCGGCTGCGCGGCGGGAAGTCAATCAAGGGTTTCGTGCCCGAGGGCGTCGAACGGTTCATCGATGCCCGCGGGCTCTATCGTTAAGACGGGCCTCCGTCTGAGGAAGTCTGGCAAATGGCGTTGACAGGGATGCTGAGCGGTGTATTCGGGACTCGCCACGATCGTGAGCGCAAGCGCGTTCAGCCGATCGTCGACGAGATCAACGAGCATTACGCCCGCCTTCAGACCATCGAAGAAGATGAGCTCCGCGCGCAGACCGCAAAATTCCGCGCGCGCATCGGTGAGGTTACCAGCGAGCTCGAGAGCCGGATTGCGGATCTCAGGGAGCGAAAGCGCGGATCTGAAGATCCCGCGGCGCGCGAAGCGATCGACAACGAGCTTAGTGGCGTCGACGGACGCGGTGGCGTCGAGGCGGAGCTGCGGAGGGCAACGGCCGAAGTTCTCGACGAAATTCTGCCCGAAGCTTTTGCGACCGTCCGCGAGGCAGCACGACGACTGATCGGCACCAAGGTGATGGTGACTGGTCAGGAGATGGACTGGAACATGGTGCCCTACGACGTGCAGCTGATGGGAGGCATCCAGCTGCATCAGGGGCGCATCGCCGAGATGGCGACGGGTGAAGGAAAGACGCTGGTGGCGACGCTACCGCTCTATCTCAACGCCTTGCCTGGAAAAGGCGCCCACCTGATCACGGTGAACTCCTATCTGGCGCGGCGCGATTCGGAGTGGATGGGACACGTCTACCGATACCTCGGTCTCACGGTGGGCTGCATCGACAATACCGAGCCCGGGACGATGCAGCGGCGCGCGGCGTACGAAAACGATATCACCTACGGCACCAACAACGAATTCGGGTTCGACTATCTGCGCGACAACATGGTGCAGTCGCTCGAACATCGGGTACAGCGCAGCCACGTCTATGCCATTGTAGACGAAGTCGACTCGGTGCTCATCGACGAGGCGAGAACTCCGCTCATCATCTCCGGCCCGGTAGGAAACGAGAGCGACGCGGAGTATGGGCTGCACAACGCCTCGGTCGCACGGCTGGTGCGACGCCAGACGGATCTGGTGAACGCGCTGGTGGCACAGGGCGAGACGGCTTTCGAAGCGGGCGAGACTGACGACGCCATGCTCCATCTCTACAAGGCGCAACTCGGCGGCCCGAAGAACAAGCGACTGCTAAAGCTGATGCAGGAGACCGGCGCGAAGCAGCTCGTTCAGAAGATGGAGCTGCAGCATATTGCCGACCGCCGGTTGCCAGCCAGCAAGCAGCAGTACCGTGACATCGAGAACGATCTCCTCTACGTGCTCGACGAGAAGGGCCACACGGTGCATCTCACCGACGCCGGCGTCGATTTCATGTCGCCCGACGCACACGACGAATTCCTGCTTCCCGACCTGTCGCACGAAGTTCACATGATCGACCACGATCCGGTGATGACGGCCGCGGAGAAGCTCGAGGCGCGGAACAAGCTCGATCGTGAGTACGCCGCCAAGAGTGAGCGCCTGAACATCGTTCACCAGCTGCTGCGGGCGCACGCGCTCTTCGAGCGCGACGTGAACTATGTGGTGCAGGAAGGGCAGGTGCTGATCGTCGATGAGTTCACCGGTCGCACCATGCACGGACGTCGCTGGTCCGAGGGGTTGCACCAGGCGGTCGAGGCAAAGGAAGGCGTCCAGGTGAAGGGCGAGACCCAAACGCTCGCCACTATCACCATTCAGAACTATTTCCGCCTCTACGACAAGCTGTCCGGCATGACCGGTACGGCGGAGACGGAAGAGACAGAATTCCACGAGATCTACAAGCTCGGTGTGTCCGTGATCCCGACGAACCGTCCGGTAATCCGCGACGATCGACAGGATCTGGTCTACAAGACCCGCCGCGAGAAGTACAACGCCATCCTCGAGGAGACGCAGCGGTTGCACGAGCTGCAGTTCCCCGTGCTGGTGGGAACGGTGAGCGTCGAAGTATCGGAGACGCTGTCGCGAATGTTCAAGCGGGCGGGCATCCCGCACAACGTGCTCAACGCCAAGTACCACCAGCGCGAGGCGGAAATCGTTGCTTCAGCGGGCCAGCCTGGCGCTGTCACCATCGCCACCAACATGGCTGGTCGCGGAACGGACATTAAGCTCGGACCGGGTGTCACCGAGTCCAAGCCGTCGCAGCGCAAGGATGCCGAGAACCAGATCGTCGATGTCGTAGAGTGCGGCGGTCTGCACATCATCGGGTCGGAGCGCCACGAATCGCGGCGCATCGATCGCCAGCTGCGCGGGCGTGCGGGCCGTCAGGGTGATCCGGGCGCCTCGCAGTTCTTCCTGTCGCTCGAAGACGATCTGATGCGTCTTTTCGGGTCCGACCGTATCGCGCGTCTAATGGATCGAATGGGAGCGGAAGAAGGCGAGATGCTTACGCACTCGCTGATAACGCGGTCGATCGAACAGGCACAGAAACGCGTCGAGCTGCAGAACTTCCAGTCCCGCAAGCGGCTCCTCGAGTACGACGACGTGATGAATCAGCAGCGCGAGGTGATCTACTCGCTCCGCTCGTTCGCGCTCGAAGGTGGGGAAGAAGCCAAGGCCGAAGCGGAGAAGATGGTTGAGAAGGGCGTCGCGAAGCGCGTCGACAACATGCTGAACGAGTTCGACTCGCAGGAAGAATGGGACTTCGCCCTGGTGCGTCAGGATCTGCTGATGCACTACATGCTCAACGTCCCCGGCTTCGAGGATGGGAATCTTCCCACGAGCCAGGAGATTGCCGAGCAGCGCGCGATCGAGGCAGGCCAGAAGGCCTTCAACGACAAGCTTGCCAGTCTCGGAGAGTACTCGGAGCAACTGCTGGCGCTGGTGATGCTCCACGTCATCGACGAGAAGTGGAAGGACCATCTCTACGATCTCGACCAGCTGCGCAACGCGATCGGCTATCGCTCGTGGGGTCAGAAGGATCCGCTAATCGAGTACAAGCACGAGGCGTACAACATGTTCGTGGATCTCATGCAGGACATCCACAACACGTTCACGGAGCGTTTCCTCCGGGCGCAAATCAGTTTCGAGCCCGGACCGCAGTCGCCGCCTCCTGATGTTGAAGCTGACGGCTCGGGACCGAACGGACGCCGGCCGCGTCGGCCGCAGGGACCGGTGAAGCGGTACAACGCACTGGGAGTGCTCGAGGAAGTGTTCCCCGACGAGGGAGATGGAACTGACGAGGCATTGGACATCGGGCCCGAGGAACCGCCGCAGCCTGGCGCTTCGGTGCGTCCGGAGCCGACGGTGCACGTCGGAGGTAAGAGCTCCTCGCTCAGCAAGGCCATGGCGGCCGGCGGCGTGGCAGGAGTTCCCGGAGTACCGGGGGGGAAGACGGCCGATTGGTCGAATGTCGGGCGGAATGATCCGTGTCCCTGTGGGTCCGGGAAGAAGTTCAAGAAATGTCACGGGGCCAATCTGTAGATTGGCAGCGGTTGGTCCTGGGCCTCGGTCCTCCCGACAAGGCAGGGTCACGATTATGCCCGCCACCTCACGATAGCAAAGAATCACGGGCTGGACGCGATCCTCCGTACTTCCATAAAAGGAGTGCGGATGGCCTTATCAATCCGAGAGTTGCCGGCGGCAGAGCGCCCGCGCGAGCGCTTGCGCAGCCACGGCGCGCACGCGCTCAGCTCGGGGGAGCTACTCGCTATCTTGTTAGGTAGTGGATCGGAAGGCAGATCCGCGCTCGGGGTCGGCCAGGAAATACTTTCCACCTGCCGAGGATCGCTCAGGCTTCTGGCGACGCAACCCGTTGCCACGCTCACCAGCGTGCGCGGCGTAGGAACGGCTCGTGCTGTTTGTATCCACGCCGCTCTCGAGCTGGGAAGGCGCATGGCTGCGGAGGAACGCCAGGAAGGAGCGCCCGTCAGATGGCCGCGCGACGTGTTCGAGATATTCGCCCAGCGACTTGAAGATCTGCCGGTCGAAGAGTTTCACGTCGCCGTTCTCGACTCGCAGCACCGGCTGGAAAGGGACATCACGGTAACGCGCGGGCTTCTCAATTCGTCGCTCGTGCATCCGCGAGAAGTGTTCAGGGAAGCGATCGCCGAGAGAGCAGCGGCAATCATTCTGGTCCACAATCATCCGAGCGGGGATCCCACACCCTCGCCCGACGACAGGGTAGTAACTGAACAGCTCGTGCAGGCGGGCAAAGTGCTAGACATCCCTGTGCAGGACCACGTTATTATCGGTAGGGGACGCTACATCAGCTTTGCGGAGGCGGGACTGCTTTGACGGCAGGCGCGGTCAGGGAGAAAGAGCGGGATAAGGACAGGGAAACGCTCCCCACTTGGCTCAAAGAACCACTTCCGGAACGGCTGGACCGGGAGCTGCTCGAGCGCGCGTACAGGTACAGTGAGCGGGCGCACGAGGGCCAGAAGCGTCTCTCAGGTGACAAGTACGTATCGCACTGCGTCGAAGTCGCGAAAATCCTCGTCGATCTCCAGCTGGACTCAACTACGGTTGCCAGCGGCCTGATCCACGACGTCGTCGAAGACACCAGTGTTACCGTCGACGATATCGAAGCGGAGTTTGGCAAAGAGATCGCCGAGATCGTCGATGGTCTGACGAAGATCGGTCATCTGCCGCTCAACTCTTCGCAGGAACGGCAGGTCGAGAACTATCGCAAGCTCCTTCTCTCGATCGCAAAGGACGCGCGGGTAATCCTGATCAAGCTCGCGGATCGCCTGCACAACATGCGAACGCTGGAGTTCCTTCCTTCGGACCGACAGAAGCGGATTGCGACCGAGACGCGCGATCTCTACGCTCCGTTGGCGCACCGTTTCGGAATGGCGCGGGTGCGGTGGGAGCTCGAAGACCTCGCGTTCAAGCATCTCGAGCCGCCCGAGTACAAGACGCTTGCCAAGAAAGTCTCGGCTACGCGCACAGATCGCGAGAAAGCGATCGCCCAACTCAAGGAGCCGCTCGAGAAGCACTTGAAGAAAGCCGGCATCCTGAACGTCGAGGTGACCGGACGACCGAAACACCTGTGGTCGATCCAGAAGAAGATGAAGAAGTGGGACAAGCCGTACGAAGAGATATACGATCTGCTCGCGATCCGGGTTCTGGTCGATTCCGTCCCAGACTGCTATCACGCGCTTGGTGTAATCCACGACCAGTTCACTCCGCTCCAGGAACGAATCAAGGACTACATCGCGCAGCCGAAATCCAACGGATATCAGTCGCTGCATACGACGGTTTTCGGTCCGAATCGCCAGTTGTTCGAGATCCAGATTCGCACACGTGAGATGCATCGCACCGCCGAGTACGGAATCGCTGCTCATTGGAGATTCAAGGAGGAAGCCCGCAGCGCCGACGAGCTCGATCGCGCGCTCCAGTGGTTCCGGCAGGTGCTGGAGCTCCAGCTAGACGCAAAGACTCCCGACGAATTCCTGGAATTCCTGAAGCTCGATCTATATCAGGACGAGATCTTCGTCTTCACGCCGACCGGCGACGTGATCCAGCTGCCCAAAGGCGCCACACCGATCGACTTTGCCTTCGCGGTGCACACCGAAGTTGGTCTGCATTGCCAGGGTGCGCGCATCAACGGCCGCATCGCCAGCCTTGCGCGCGAGCTCAAGAACTCGGAGACGGTCGAGATCATCACCTCACCATCAGCAAAGCCCAGCCGCGACTGGCTCGCACACGTCCGTACCGGTCGCGCGCGCCACAAGATCCGTCAGCGGCTTCGCATCGAGGAGCATACGACCTCGATCAAGCTTGGCCGTGAGATTCTCGATCGAGAGATAAAGCGCCGCCGGCTGACCAAGCCGGAAGACGCTGATTTGCTCAAGGTCGCCAAGACTCTGCACCTGACCGACCTCAATCACCTCATAGCGTCGATAGGCCAGGGCGACGTCAACGTTTCACAGGTTCTGAAGGAGCTTTACCCCGAAACCGACGGCGTTCCGGAAGCTCCGAAGCAGGGTCCGCTCGACTGGCTGGTCGATCGGGTTCGCGGGGCTCCGAAAGGCGTCCGGATCCAGGGCGTCGACGGTCTCATGGTTCGCTACGCCCAATGTTGCCAGCCTGTACCCGGAGACCCCGTTGTGGGGTATGTAACGAGGGGAAGGGGCGTCAGCATTCATCGGTCTGACTGTCCCAACCTCCTGATGCTGGTGCAGGAGCCGGAGCGCAGACTGGAGATCGACTGGAAGGAGCTGGAGGGCGAGAAGTTCATGGTCCGGCTCGCACTCGAGGCAACCGATCGTCGCGGCCTCTATGCAGATCTCGCCACCGCGGTTTCCGCTACCGGCACCGACATCAGAAGCTTCGAGCTTCATAGCGCCGACGGGCACGTGCTCGGCGAGCTGGCAGTCGAAGTGGGAAACCTCGCGCATCTTCAAAAAATCCTCAAAGCAGCCAGACGCGTTAAGGGCGTGACTGAAGTCGCGCGCCGAGAGCGTCTGTCGAGTGACATCAAGAATGGCCAAGGCGGCATTTGACCTTCAGGCGCCCTTCGCGCCGGCGGGTGATCAACCAAAAGCGATTGCGGAGCTGAATCGAGGACTGGAACGGGGAGATCGTTTCCAGACTCTGCTTGGGGTTACCGGATCCGGAAAGACGATGACAGTCGCCAATGTCATCAAACACTTCGGACGGCCAACGCTGGTGCTCTCGCACAACAAAACATTGGCGGCCCAACTGTACGGAGAGCTCAAAAGCTTCTTCCCGCACAACGCGGTCGAGTATTTCATCTCGTACTACGACTACTACCAGCCGGAAGCTTACGTCCCGACAACTGACACGTACATCGAGAAGGATGCGTCGATCAACGAGGACATCGATCGCCTGCGTTTGCGCGCGACTTCCAGCCTCATGGAGCGCGACGACGTCATTATCGTCGCGACGGTCTCGGCGATTTACGGCCTCGGCGATCCGCGGAGCTATCGCGAGCAGATGGTCACGCTCACGAAGGGTCAAAAGATCGCGCGCGACGACATTCTCCGCTCGCTGGTAAAGATCCAGTATTCGCGAAACGACATGGGTCTCGAACGCGGGACCTTTCGCGTCAGGGGCGATACGGTCGAGATCCTGCCCGCTTACGAAGAGCAGGGCGTGCGGGTGGAGATGTGGGGCGACGAGATCGAGCGGATCAGTAAGATCAATCCTCTCACCGGAGATACGATCGCCAGTCTGGAGAAGGCGGCGATCTATCCCGCGAAGCATTTCGTCACTTCGCGTCCGACGATCGAGCGCGCGGTGGCGTTGATCCGCGCGGAGCTGGCGCAGCGGCTGTCCGATCTTCGGGCATCGAACAAACTTCTCGAAGCGCAGCGGCTGGAGTCACGGACCAACTTCGACATCGAGATGATGCTGGAGATCGGGACGTGCGCCGGCATCGAGAACTACTCGCGTCACTTGTCGGGGCGCTCGGAAGGCGAGCGGCCGGCGTGTCTCTTCGACTACTTCCCGGAAGACTTCCTGGTGGTGGTCGACGAATCACACGTCACACTTCCGCAGATCGGCGGAATGTTCAACGGCGACCGCGCGAGGAAGTTGACGCTGGTCGATTACGGATTTCGCCTGCCGAGCGCGCTGGACAACCGCCCGCTGATGTTCGATGAGTTTCTGTCGCTGACGCCGCGTGCGCTGAACGTCAGCGCCACGCCTTCGGAAACCGAGCTGCGGCTGTCCGAGGGTGCGGTGGTGGAGCAAATCATTCGCCCGACGGGTCTCGTCGATCCGGAGATCGAGGTGCGTCCGGTGCGCGGCCAGGTCGATGATCTGCTGAACGAGATCCGCCTGCGCGAGCGTAAGAGCGAACGCGTGCTTGTCACGACGTTGACCAAGCGCATGGCCGAGGATCTCGCCGACTATCTGCAGCAGATGGGAGTGCGTGTGCGATACATGCATGCCGACATCGATGCCATCGAGCGGATGGAGATCGTCCGGGGTCTGCGGCTCGGAGAATTCGACGTGCTGATCGGAATCAACCTGCTGCGGGAAGGGCTGGATATGCCGGAGGTCTCGCTCGTCTGCATTCTCGACGCCGACCAGGAAGGATTTCTGCGCAGCGACCGTTCTCTGATCCAGACGGTGGGGCGCGCCGCGAGGCATCTCAACGGACGCGCGATCTTCTACGCTGACAGGATGACTGGATCCATGCAGCGGTGCATCGAGGAAACGGGCCGGCGGCGCACCATCCAACAGGAATACAATCGGGAGCATGGAATCACGCCGGTGAGTGTCAAGAAGAGTGTAGATCAGGTGCGATTCATTACGCGCGTTGCCGATGCGCGCAGCGAGCGCGAGGAGCGGGAGAAGGAGAAAGGACGCCGCGTCGCGGAGTCGAGCGCTCACTACGGCAAGGAAAATCTGCCCGCGCTCATCGCCGAGCTGGAGGCGCAGATGCGTGAGGCAGCGACGAACCTCGATTTCGAAACCGCAGCGCGCATCCGCGACGAGCTGTTCGAGATCAAGGCAAAGGCAGGACGCCAGGAGAGCAAAGGATCGTTGGCAGGCCTGCACGGCCGGTAGAATGCCAGCTCACCGGCACCTCGTTCCTTCTCGCGCGGCAAAAGGACACCTCACCCTCGACGAAGCCGCGCTGAGGCACTGGGGTCACGAGCTCGGGAGGACGGCAAATCCGCCGCTGATCATCACTCTCACGGGCGATTTGGGGGTCGGCAAAACGACTCTCGCGCAATCGATCTGCCGCGGCTACGGTGTGGAGGATGAGATCACGAGCCCGACGTACGCTCTCGTCCACGAATATCGCGCCGCGAAGTCTCCGGTGTTTCACATCGACCTTTATCGACTGGATTCCCCGGACCAGCTCACGAATCTCGGATGGGACGAGATCGTGAGCTCACGAGCGTTGGTGCTCGTCGAGTGGCCTGAGCGCGCCGGCGCCCGGCTGCCGGACGATCATCTGCCGATCGATCTCGACTACACGCCCGAGGATCCGACGCGACGGATCCTGCTGGCGGGTTAGCGGGAGATGGACCGGATCACTCTCGCCCTCGACGGGTCGACGTACGAAGGCAGCGTCGCGTTGATTCGCGGTTCGGTGGTGATCGCCGAACGAACTTTGAAGGACGAGGGTGCCGCATCGGCGCGGGGTGGGCGGGGTGAGAGACTGCTGCCGGCGATTGCCGAATGTCTCGATGAAGCGGGTACAAAACGAGACCACATCAGCGGCATCGTGTGCGGGTCGGGGCCCGGCAGCTTTACAAGTCTCCGTGTGGCGGGTTCTGTCGCCAAGGGCCTCGCGTCGGGGTATGGGGTGGATTTATACGCCGTGTCGTCTCTGCTCCTCAGCGTGACGGGCGCACAACCGCCCCTCCCCTCGGGGGAATATCTCTCGGTTCTCGACGCAATGCGTGGCGAATTCTACGCGGCTCGGATCTTCGTGTCGCCGGAGCCGACCATAGCTGCAGCGCAGGCTGAGGCCCCAGCAATTATTTCGCGTCAACAACTGGAGGATGTCCAGGTTACCGAGCGCGAGGTGAAAGTTGTCGGGCCAGGTCAGTTTATTGACGTTAACCCCCACGCCCGTGGCGCCGCGCCGCTTCTCGAAGGGATTCTCGCGGCCGGACCAGTTGATCTGTCGTCCTGGGAGCCCGACTACGGCCGCCTCGCGGAAGCCCAGGTTCGCTGGGAAGCCGCTCACGGCCGCAAGCTGACGACGTGACCGCGCTACTCAGGCCCGCCACCGAATCGGATCTCATCCACATCGTCGCCATCGAGCGCGGCTGCTTCGCTGACCCGTGGAGTGAGGAGTCGTTTCGCAGGCTACTGCCCGGCCATCCTGCTATCTTTCAGGTGCTCGTTCTGCCGCCCGAAAATCGCGTTGCCGGTTACGTCATCGCCTTTGCGGTGGGTCCGGACGCCGAGCTGTTGAACGTCGCGGTTGAGCCACAGTCGCGGGGAAAAGGTTACGCGGGGCAGATGCTCGACGCTTTACTTATCGATCTCCGCGGACGGGGAGTGAAGGCAGCGTTCCTCGAGGTGCGCAACTCGAACGAAGCCGCGCTTGGGCTGTACAGTTCGCGCGGTTTCAGGGAAATCGGACGGCGCAAGAACTACTATCGACGACCCGTCGAAGACGCGCTGGTGATGCGCAGGGTCCTCGAGGTCGCCGAGGGTGATGAGAAAAGAAGCGCGGGCAGTTTTGCTGACCGTTGAAATCGTTGGTTTGCCCGGTGTTTGACCCCCACCTATACTATTCTGGGCGGGACATGAACTCTCGCCAGGAGGCACAGTGAGCAGAAGTCTGAACAAAGTTATGCTGATCGGAAACCTGGGCAGCGACCCCGAGGTGAGGTCGACTACGGGCGGCAATCGGGTCGCCACATTCTCGCTCGCGACGAGCCGGCAGTGGAATTCGCCGAATGGGGAGAAGCAGGAGAAGACCGAGTGGCACCGGTGCGTCGTATGGAACACCAAGGGCTCGGGTCTCGCTGATGTCGTCGAGAAGTATTGCAAGAAGGGCGACAAGATCTACGTCGACGGCCGCATCGAATATCGCCAGTGGCAGGACAAGGAAAACCAGACTCGCTACAGCACCGAGATCAACGTCCGCGAGCTGATCATGCTCGGCGGGGGTCGCGGCGGTGCGTCGGGCGATTACGAGGGCGAGAGCAGTGGCAGGAGCAGAGCGCCGGCCGCGGCGGGTGCCAAGGCGGGGGCGGGGAGCTCGGGCGGAGCGGATTTCGAGGATTTCCCGGGAGCGCTTGAGGAAACGGACGACGATCTGCCGTTCTAACGGCAGTTATTTGAACTGATCGAGCGGCCCTGCATTCGGGGCCGCTTTTTTTTTTGGGTGTGAGAGCCCTTAGCTTTGTCAGCTGGCTGCTCGGAGCTTTAGTCCGCAATTCTCAGTGAGCTCCGAGCGGCAGGCTGAGTACGCTTAAAGCTCCCCGCCTTTGTATTGAACCAAGCGAGCTAGTTGCCGAGCTCTCCGGCCCGCCTTGACTCGATCGGCGTGACCTTCCCAACCCCCGTACCGTCCAATGGTTGACCCGCCCCGCGCGGCGTCTTATCCATCCGTTAAGCTCCGGGAGCACGAGTGATCGGTTATATCGTGAATTCATCTTCAAGAACCGCGTCGATTCTGGCTACGGCCCTGATTGTTGGCGCGGGAAGCGCCGTCACTGCACGGGCGCAAGTTCCCACCGACACCACTCGGGCAGCTTCCCCGCAAGTCGATACCACCAACAATCTCGTCGTCGTCTCCGACACCACCAAGGACGTGAAGCACGTGGTGAAGAAGGGTGACACGCTGTGGGATCTCGCCCAGTACTACCTCAAGGATCCTTTCCGCTGGCCGGAAATCTTTCGTCGCAACACCGACGTCGTTGAGAATCCGCACTGGATCTACCCCGGTGAGGTGATCCGCATCTCGGGCAGCGAAGTGAAGCCGGAAGCGTTCGCTCGCGCGGATAGCGCAGGTTCTGTCGTCTCGCACGTTGTAACACGCACCGTCATCCCCCAGCAGGAACAGGGCGCTGTGGCAGGCCGGTCCGACCTCACCGTTTTCGCATCACCGATGAGCAGGGAGGCGCAGGCGCTCCAGCGTGACGTGATGGGACGCTCTCGCGGTGGTGGAATTCGCCTCGGCGAAGTCGAGGCCGCGCCGTATTCCGATCGTGATGGCGGTCCAAGGGGTGCCGGACATCTCGTTGCCAGCGTCGATCGCCCCGGCATCAAGGCCAGTATCGTGGAGTCGAGATTTCAACTGAACGACGAGCTTTACTTCGAGCCGCCGCGTGGCACTACACCACAGCTCGGGGAGAGCTACATGTCCTACGTACTCGGCGACAATCTCGGCGAGTACGGACAGGTCGTAGTTCCGACGGGAATCCTCCGCGTCGAGAGCATAGCGCCGGGACAACGGCCGATCGTGCGTATCGTGAAACAGTTCGATGCAATCATGCTCGATCAGAGAGTCGTTCCGGCCCACGATCTTTCGGTCCCGACGGGACCGCTTTCGCCCGTCGCTGGCGGAAGCCGCGGAAAAGTCGTCTACGTGCACAACGAGCCGGTGCTTCCTTCGATCGGCCACTACGTCATCATCTCGCAGAACGCGTCGAGCGGAGTCTCAATCGGTGACGAGATAACCTTCATCGACAACTCGACAGGCCGCGAGGATGAGAACCCGGCGCCGCCAGTGATCGCCGCGGTCGCGCAGGTTGTACACGTCTCACCATACTCAACGACGGCGATCATCGTCAGACAAAGCCAGCCGACGCTTCGCGACGGAATGCCGGCGCGGGTGACCGGTAAGAGATCGACTGCCGACTAACTGAGGCGCTTGGCGCGCGGCTCAATGCGCTAAACGGACAACGAGGAATTAAATTAGGGCGATCAAATGATAGCGATCGCCCATTTCTTTGCCGTCACGTTTTACCTCGCGGCCGCCGCGGTGGCCGCGCTGCCGTTTGCGCGCAGGGTAAAGGCTCCAGTTGGCCCCGTCGTCCTCGCATTGCTGCTCGGTATCGGTGCCCATGCGACGGCGTTGGCAGGCCTGACCAGAGAGAGCGGCGCCGCATCCCTGACGGGTCTCGGACCCGGTCTCTCGTTCGCCGGACTCGTCCTGGCCATCTCGCTGGTCGTCGTGGAGAGTCTTGCGCGCGAAGTGAGCTTGACGCTCATCGCGGCACCCGTCGCCGCTCTCGTCACCATTGCCGCCAACATCGCCGGTCTTCGTCCGTTCCTCGAGCCGCAGGGAACGCGCGCGGTTTGGCTCTCGCTGCACATCATCCTGAGCTTCATCGGAATCGCAGCTTACGCCACTGCAGCGGCTGCGGGCACGATGTACCTCGTAGCCCGCCGAGAGCTCAAGTCAGGCAGATTCGGCGCGATCTTCAGATCATTCCCGCCGCTGGATACCCTCGACCGCGTCAATCACCTCGCGTCGATCGCGGGCTTCCTCGGGTTGACGCTTGGTCTCGCCCTCGCAGCCGCGTATTCGGTCGAGTATCGCGCCGTCGTTGTAAGGCAGATCATCTGGGGGATGGGGGCGTGGATTGGCGTGAGCGCCCTCGCGCTCGGCAGGGTTCTGCGTGGCTGGCAAGCGAGACGCGCAGCTCTGATGTCCGCGGTCACATTCGCCAGCGTGGTCGCGCTATACGTGGTGTTTCGTCTGGCTTCGCTCAATCGCGGACAGTTTCTGTGAGCGATTTTCCGATCGCTCTTCACGGTGAGCGTATCTCCGCGGTCGTCTTTGGCGGCGGTGCAGTCGGAACCCGCAAGGCGCTGGCTCTCGCTGATGCGGGCGCGTCGGTGGTGGTGGTCTCGCCAACAGTAACCCC
>JBJMOT010000079.1:0-35142 GCA_045803585.1 Gemmatimonadaceae bacterium | reverse complement strand
TTCCCTGCGTCGCGCGCAGACGCGGCGACTGTGGCGCGGAGTGGTCGCTGTGGCATTAGCCATGTCAGAACGAAACCAGCCGCACACACTATCGCAGCGAAGGAGAACATCGTCGCCAGCGCGGCGGTGAAGGCTTGCTCGTACGAGGCCCGCAGCGCCGGCGGAAGTTGCTGCAACGCCTGGACACTCATCCCTCGCGCGCCCGGCGAAGAAGCGCCCGCGGGAAGCAATCGCGCGAGATTGGAGGTCAATCTGGTCGAGAAGACAGCTCCAAGTATTGCGGTCCCCAGTGACCCGCCAATCAACCGAAAGAGCGTCGCGCCCGACGTCGCCACTCCAAGATCGGCGTAGTCCACCGCATTCTGCACCGCGATCACCAGGACCTGCATCACCATGCCGAGCCCGACACCGAGGATGAGCATCAGCAGCGAAGCGATGGCCTCACTGGTCTGAGGCGTGATCCGCGACAATAGGAACAGACCTGAGGTCATCACGGCGGTGCCGATGATCGGAAAAATCTTGTAGTGGCCGGTGCGGCTGATCAGTTGGCCGGAGCCAATCGATGTGACGAGCATGCCGCCCATCATCGGGATCATCTCCATCCCCGAGCCGGTTGGACTGACCGCCTTCACCACTTGCAGGAAGAGCGGGAAGTAAGTCACCGAGCCGAACAGAGCGAAGCCAACGATCAAGCCGACCATCGAGGTGATCACGAAAGTCTGCTGGCGAAATAAGCGCAGAGGAAGAACAGGCTCAGTAGCGCTACGCTCTACGAAGACGAAAGTCACCAGTGCAACGGCAGAGACCGTGATCAGTCCCAGCATCATTGGCGACGACCACGGGTAAGCGGTTCCCCCGAGGTCTGCAACCAACGTGATGCAGCTAAGCATGACCGCGAGGAGCGCGGCACCCGCGTAATCAATGGAGCGGACGGCGCGGTGAGGAAGTGAGGGAAGCGTCGCGGCCAGCACGACTAATGCGCCGATCCCAACCGGCAGATTGATGTAAAAAATCCAGCGCCACGACAGGTGCGTCGTGAAGTATCCACCTAGCAGCGGGCCGGCGATGCTCGAGAGACCGAACACCGCGCCGAATATTCCCTGGTACCGCCCGCGATCCCGTGGCGGGATGATGTCGCCGACCACAGCCTGGGTCGTGACTACGAGACCTCCGCCGCCCAGTCCCTGAATTGCGCGAAAGAGAATCAGCTGCGTCATGTTCTGACTCAGTCCGCACAACGCCGAGCCGACGAGAAACAGGACGATCGCCGATTGCAGCACGACCTTGCGGCCGTAGAGGTCTCCCAGTTTTCCGTAGATCGGCGTGACGATCGTCTGGGCGAGGAGATATCCGGTGACAACCCACGCCAGGTGCTCGAGGCCGCCCAGCTCGCTGACGATCGTGGGCAGCGCAGTGGAGACGATCGTCGAGTCGAGCGCCGCCAGGAGCATCGCCAACACCAGTCCGCTGAAGGCGATCAGAATCTGGCGGTGACCCAGTGCGGCAGGGACGTCGGTTGTGGCGACCGGAGGCGGCGCAAAACCGGATTCAGTCATCTATCTGCATCGGTCTGCATCGGTCTCGAATGTTGGTGGCTGGGCACCAAACGCAGCCGGTCCCTGATGCAGACTCAGCCTCCGAGCTGACTGGAGGTTTAGTCCGGCGTCTCGGTGCCCAGGATCTTGAGCGCGACACACGCCGCGCCAAAACCGTTATCGATGTTCACAACAGCGACGCCGGGACTGCAGCTTGCCAGCATCGTATTGAGCGCAACGAGACCACCTTGGGCAACGCCCGTGCCGACAGATGTCGGAACCCCGATTACCGGAGCTCGTAAAAGCCCTGCCACCACCGCCGGCAATGCTCCGTCCATGCCGGCAACGACAATGCAGACGCGCGCAACGGCCAGTTCGGGGAGCACGGACTGAAGCCGATGGATGCCGGCGACACCAACGTCGAAATGGGTTTCGGTTGGCACTCCCATGGCCTCGAGAGTGGTTGCCGCCTCCAGCGCGACAGGAATATCGGCAGTGCCAGCCGTGATCACCGGAACTGGCGGAATGTTTCGCATGGCGCGCGGGTTACGCACTGCCATGCGCGGTTCAGCATGGATCGTCGCAACGTCGCGCAGCACGTTCATTTGCTCTTCACTGAGCCGCGAGGCGATTCGCAGTTCGTCCGTGTTTTCAAAGAGGTCGCGGAGATGCGCGGCAGTTTTCCCCGGGCCGAAGACGACTTCCGGGACGCCAGTCCGTGATTCGCGATCTTTGTCCCACCGGATGTGCTTCACGATGTCACCAGCGGGAGTGAGATACTGCCGCTTTGCAGCCCGCCGAGATCGAGCGCTACGAATCTGAAACCGGCCTTTCGACAGGCGCGCCTCAGATCGCCGCGCAATGGATCGCTGGTCAGCCGTTCGAACATCTCCGGTTCGACTTCGATCCGAACCACTGCATCGTGCCAGCGAGCCCGGGCGGGCCAGACGTCGTGATCTCGCAAGAACGCTTCGACGGTTTCGATCTGCCGCAGCTTTTCGGGATCGACCTCGGTGCCGACCGGGACCCTGCTCGCGAGGCACGGCGCCGCCGGCTTCTCGGCGTTCGACAAGTTCCAGCGACGGGCCAGCGCGCGCACGTCGTCCTTACCAAAGCCGGCGTCGACAAGCGGGGCGACGACGCCACGCTCCATCGCTGCCTGCAGTCCGGGCCGGTGCTCGCCCAGATCGCCAGTATGTGTGCCGACAAAGATCACTTCGTCCGAGGCGCGCGTCGCCGCCAGGGCGAGCACCGTGTCGTACAACGCGCTCTTGCAGTAGTAGCAGCGGTCACCGGCATTCGCGCGGTACCCTTCAAGTTCCATCTCGTTGGTTTTCACTTCTTCCACGCGAGCGCCAATCTCGATGGCGATGCGGTGCGCATCGGCGCGTTCGGCGGCGGCAAGCGAAGGACTGACGCCGAGCAGCGCGATCGTTTCCACTCCTGCTTTCACCGAGGCCGCGAGCACCACCGTGGAATCCACGCCACCGGAATAGCACACATAGGCGACGCGATCACCGGCCGCCTCGCGCACCGCGTCGATCAGTCGACTTTCCAGCTCCACTTATCTGCCCCGCGCGTCTGATGTCTTGACGCCGTTTTCGCTGAGCGCGCTCATTACCCCCGACCTTATCTCGGCTAGTGGGCGCGCGGTCTCCTCCGAGACTCGTCTCAGGTCATCGAACTCCGGCTTCGCTCGCTGGGTCCCATCCGGAAGCGTGGCGACCTTGACCCGAATGTCCCGCCCATCGAATCGCACCAATCGCGATTCGCGGACGAGTGCATTGCGCACCACGTCGAATGTCTTGACGCCGATCGTCGTGAACTGGAGGAAGATTTTTTCCTCGAGCCGCCCGAGATCGGACGTCTGGACAAGCGCTTCGACCCGCGTGCCGAGGCGGCCCTTTTTCATGGTTGTGTGAAGCAGAACGACGTCGAGGGCTCCTTCAGCGCGCAGCACATCGGCTGCGCCGGCAAGCTCTTCCGGCGACATGTCGTCGATGTCCGCGCTCAACACGTGGAGATGCTCGGTGTGGACGTGCTCGTGGTGATGGTGGTGGTGATGATCGTGCTGTTCGGCGTTGGCCTCGCCGACGATTATCCGCAGCGCATTCAATTGACCGTGAATGTCGCGCGTGCCGGCGCCATACCCACTGCTCCGGGGAATGTATTCGTTGGGCGGAGCGCCCTGAGAAAGCACTCGCAGCAGCGCCGCACCGGTCGGCGTCGTCAGCTCACCTGATCCCGGCGGTCCGTGCCTGACATTGAACCCTTCGAGCAGTCTGATGGTAGCAGGAGCCGGAACGGGTAGAATGCCGTGCGCCGTTTTCACGGTCCCATCACCCAGAGCGACTTTGGTGTTATAGACGCGCTCGAGGCCGAGCAGCTCGACACCCCAAATGGATCCGATGACGTCGAGGATGGCATCCACGGCACCCACTTCGTGGAGGTGCAGATCGTCGGGCGCCACGCCGTGAATCGCGCTCTCGATCGCCGCAATCGCTTCGAAGGCGGCATGGGCCGAGCGCGCGACTTTGTCGGGAATCTTGACCGCATCGATGAGTCGATGGATTTCGGACACCGCGCGTCCATGCGGCTGCGGCGGAATGTCGAAATCGACTTTGACACACCGCACCGCCGATCGCTGCACGTCGGCAATTCGGACTCCGACGCCCTCGAGACCCAGTGTCGCCGGCAGGCGCTCGAGCCACGCTTTATCGAGGCCGTTATCGACGAGCGCTCCGATGAACATGTCGCCAGCGATACCGCTAGCCGGATCAAGAATGGCGATCTTCATGGTTCGACCTGCGGGAAAAGCTCGGAGGCGCGGCGTAGCTTCATGGAGTTAATTTAATCCCGCATTCATTCGGAATTTCGTAACGGGAGTGGGGGGAATCGAAATTGCACCCCGCGCTCCGCATGCAGAAGCAAAAGTACGACGTAGTGGTCGTTGGAGGCGGCCCTGCCGGGCTTTCCGCCGCGCTATGGTTGGCGAGGTACCTTCACGACGTCGTGGTTATCGACTCCGGCGATCCGCGCAACTGGGAGACCCGCGGCGTTAATGGCTTCCTCGGACATCAGGGAATTCGCTCACCGGAGCTGCGAAAAATTGGCCGCGAAGAAGGCGCCGCCTATGGCGTGCAGTTCATCGGCGGCGTCGTCGAGACCGCGGAGAACGAGACCGGGCAGCCGTTCGCGGTGAAATTGCGCGACGGCTCCACGATCGAAGCGAAGCGGATTCTACTCGCCATCGGCATCAAGGATGTGTGGCCGGCTATACCCGGTCTTGGCGACTGTTACGGCGAGACTGTGCACGTGTGCCCCGATTGCGATGGCTACGAAACGCGCGATAAGAAGACAGTCGTCATCGGTACCGGCCGGAAGGCGGTTGGGATGGCATTCGCGCTCGCAACCTGGACGCAACAGATCGTCATCTGTACCAACGGCCTGGCGCCGGACATGGACCAGGCGCTTCTCGATCGATTGAAGTCTCTCAACATTCCTGTCCTCGACCAGCCAATTACCTGCGTGCTGTCAAAGAACAAGGAAATCCGGGGACTCGAGCTTGGCGGCGGAATGTCCCTCGATTGCGAACGCCTCTATTTCGCCATCGGCCAGTATCCCGCCGACGATCTGGGCGCTCAGCTGGGGTGCAAGCGTGATCAGATGGGCAGATTGGAGATCGACGATCGCAATCACACGTCGGTGAAAAATGTGTACGCTGCCGGTGACATCGCGCCGGGCCCGCAGATGGCGATCGTGGCCGCGGCGAGCGGTGCCGTCGCGGCGATTGCGATCCATGCTTCCCTCGTACCGGACTCGAGAAAGCTTCCGGAGCTGCCTACCAGCTGAGCGCGAGCGTCTGGAGTTTGTGCTTTCTCATAACGAGCAGCACGATGTTGTGATCCGATTCATCCGCGCTTTTGATGGCCTGAACGAGATCGATCGGCGTGATGACCTTGTTGCCGTTCGCCTTCACGATGATGTCGCCACCACGGAGTCCCGCACTTCGCGCCGCGGATCCTTCGAGAACGTTCGTCACGAACACGCCCTCCGGCTTCACATCCAGGAGGTCGCAGAGATCGCTGTTCAGTGCTGTGAATTCTGCGCCCGCAAATGGATACACGGCACTACCGTAACCGAGCGCTGGCGCCAGGACGGTCAATGCCCCGGGGTCCGGCATCTTCTGTCGAATGCCCATGACGCCGTTCATGCGCGGCATCGGTGGGGAGGGAACCCGGCCGCCCATCGACCCGCTCTGAGCCTCCCAATCTGGTGATGTCACCACCATGGTCATCTTCTGATCCCAGTTCTCCGGCCGTCTGCCAAGCGTGCCCTTGATTACCCGGGTGGCATCGTTGCGACGGATCTTGAGAACGAAAGGAGCGCCAACTTTGAGCCACTTGGCTAACTCGACGGCCCCCCCACGCATATCGTGGGCGTTGAATGTCATCAGCACGTCTCCGGGCCGCACTCCGGCTTTCGCCGCGGGGGATCCCGAATCGACAGCCGTCACCATCGGATATGAGTCGAAGAATGCGTTTCCGCGATTGTCGACTGTCATCTGGTCGTTGATTCTGACGCCGAACCACCCGGTAGGCTGTTGCCTCATGACGATGGTGCGAGCTTCCTGGGCGCCGGCGCGGGATGGCAAAGCGCAACACGCCGCTATGCCCAGGGTCGCCAACCCCAATCCCGCTTTCAATTCGAACAATTCCCTTGCTTTGAGGGCCACTTAGAAACCCCTCATCCCTACGGCAGCCATTTGCCGAGTGGCAACCTGGGCGCCCATCGTGGCGAGATAGTACTGATTGATGACCGGATCATGCGGCGCGGTCCGCAGCGCGCTTTCGGTGGCGTTCGCGATCTTATCAAATGCCGCGGCCCGCGCGGCGTAGATCGCTACGCTGTCGCCGCTCTTCGTGAGGACGTTGTTAGCGGCTATGTACTGAGAGGCGCGCTGGTAGTCCCGCAACGCGCGATCGAGGGTCTGGGCCGCGTCGTCCACGGAGGCGAAGCTCGCGTCAGTATTACTGGAGACCGGCGCTACGGTGGCAGCAGCTGATGTCGGCGCTGGATTGACTGCCGGGACATTGCTTGCAACACTCTCTGTCGCGCTCGGCAGGCCAATAGTGGTGTGGCCAATCGCAATTCCGCCGACAAGGATCAGTATCGCTGCCGCCGCCTGGAGCCAGGGCTGACTCGAGCTGCGCCCTCCGGCTGAATCGATTTCGCGAATGAGGCCTTCTTCCCTCGCCCTCGCGGCAATCGTCCGCCAGTCGTTCAACGGTTCCTGTTCACGCCAGCGTTCCGCGGCGATGATCTGGTCGAATTGCTCTTCAGACAGATGCGACATGTCCTTTCCTCTTTCCTGCGGTTGGTGAATCATCCTGTAAATGCGCCAGCAGCGTGCGGAGCTTGGCGCGTGCCTTGAACAGTTGCGATTTCGACCCGCCCGGAGTTATCCCGAGCTCTTCGCCGATCTCGCCATGCGTATACCCTTCTATGTCGTGCAGGACGAAAACGGCTCTCGCGCCGGGCGACAGCTTGTTCATCGCCTGCTCGATCGACTCGGCCATGAAGGTGCGATCGGCTTCGATCTCCGTTATCGCGGAGTCGTCCTCAATGTCTATTTCCAGTTTCGCGATTCGCCTTATCTTGCGTAACGCGTTCAATGTGCGGTTCACCGCGATCCGGTGAGCCCACGTTCCGAACTGTGAATCACCTCTGTAGCTGGGAAGTGCCCTGAAGATCTGCATCCAGACCTCCTGCGAGATATCTGCGGCCAACTCTGGATCTCCACATAACCTGCGAACAACCGCGTCGATATGAGGCGCGTGCTGCGACCAAAGCCGCTGCATCGCCCTCTCATCGCCAGATATTGCACGCTTGAGGTCGAGCTGATCGAATGGCATCTCGGACGTCTGATTAGTCACACCACAGGTAGCTGAAGTTTCCCTCGAAAAAAACCGGTGACCTTCCCTCACGGGAATCGTTTGCAACCGTACGTCCTATCCTTCCGTAGAGTTGCATTCCGGCAGTCGGGAACCTAAGCTCTTGCGGCCAGTATAAATGAAAGTAGTCCAAGGAGTTAGAGTTGCTTAGAGTGATCCTTACTGCTCTGACGGTGACCCGCGCGGGTGATGGCCTGCCGGTCAAGTCCCCGACAGAGGTCGGCATGTCCAGCAGCCGTCTGGCCGCGATCGAGCGAGTCGTCGAGCGCGGGATCAAGGCTGGTGGGTACCCCGGCGCCTCGGTTGTCGTTGGAAGAAAGGGCGCGGCAGTGTTCGAGAAGGGGTTCGGGACGCTCTCGTGGAGCTCGAGCAGCACCGCAGTCGATGCCCAGCGCACCATCTACGACATCGCCTCTCTGAGCAAGGTCGTCGGCACTACGACGGCCATAATGATCCTTTACGATGAAAAGAAGATCGGGCTCGATGACCCGGTCGTGAACTACATCCCCACCTTCGGCGGCGGTGACAAGGACAGAGTCACCATCCGTCAGCTCCTGACCCATACCTCCGGCCTGCCGGCGGGGAGAGACATCTGGCGCATTGCCCAGACTCCTCTCGAGGCACGCGCGCTGGTTCTAAGCACGCCCCTCGAGGGTCGTCCGGGCGCCCAGTACATCTACTCCGATCTCGGGGCCGACATCCTCGGCCTCCTGGTCGAAGTCGTCTCGGGCGAGCCGCTCGACAAGTTCCTCACCCGTCGCGTCTTCGAGCCGCTGGGGATGAACGAGACCATGTACCGTCCTGCTGATTCCCTCCGTTATCGGATCGCCCCAACCGAGGTGACCCCGCCCCGCGGCTATCCTCTGCAGGGCGAGGTGCACGACGAGAACGCCTACGCGTTGGGCGGCGTCGCCGGCCACGCCGGTCTGTTCAGTACCGCTGCGGATCTCTCGGTGTTCGCGCAAATGATGCTCAACGGCGGCGAATACAACGGAGTCCAGATCATCAGCAAGCCGACCGTCGATCTCTTCATTTCGAGAGCTTTCGGTCACCGCGCACTCGGCTGGGACACCGCCGAGGGCGATTACGGATCCGGACGCTTCCTTGGACCGACCGCTTACGGGCACACGGGGTTTACCGGCACGTCTATGTGGATCGACCCCGAACGTGAGATGTTCGTGATTCTGCTTACCAATCGCGTCCACGCCGCGCGTGCACTGCGTCCGGCGAAGGTGATCTCGGATGTCCGCGCCGACCTTTCCGATGCCGCGGTTATGTCGGTTCTCGACGGTCCACCGCTGGCGTCGGGATCGCGCGCTTTCCGCGCGGATCGCGAAGTCGGCTGGAATCCGCCGCCACCGCGCGCCTCGAGACGCCGTCATGGGTCGTCAAAGCATCACACCATCGCCAGCGCGACTTCGAAGAGCCGCGCCAGCGCGAGGAAGAGTTCTTCCAGCAGAAAGAAGAGTAGCAAGAAGAAATAGGTCCGGACGCAGCGGGAAAAGGGTCGCCTCCGGCGGCCCTTTTTGTTTCGTGTGACTCTGGCGATTATTCGACAATCACCATGAGCGAAGAAACCCCTCCCGCACCTGCTGCAACCGAAGCTCCCGCAACGACCGGCGTCGTCTCGGAAGATCAGGTGAAGCTCGCGCTCCGGCGGGTCAAGGATCCTGATCTGCAGCTCAACATCATGGATCTCGGGCTCGTCTACGGTATTGCCGTCGATGGGACGACGGTCAAGGTCGATATGACGCTGACATCGCCCGCCTGTCCATCTGGACCGGAGCTGATGACCAACGCCGAGAACGAAGTGAAGACGCTGCCCGGGGTTGAGAAGGTCGAAGTGAATCTGGTGTGGATGCCGTTCTGGACACCCGAGAAGATGGAGCCGCGGGTGAGGGCCTACCTCGGTTTCTAGCAACGCTGGCACGCAGCGCGCGCAAGTGAAGCGCGTGCGGCTTCAGTCTATTACAGCACTTGTCGGCGTCGTAGCGCTTGGCGCCTGCGCGAGCAATCCTCGCCCGAAAAGGACTGCGTCATCCGACCGCGCGGCATCGGCGTGTCTCGATACACTGAAGGCGACGGACTCGATTTCGACCGTGGTCAAGATGTCGGTGGAGTCTCTCGATACCGGTGTCGTCCTCCCCTCGGATTTCGAAGGCCTGGTCGTCGAGGAATTTCGCCGCGCGTTCAGGGCCCCGTCCCGTCTTCCGCTGAGCGTCGTGGTGGGAACGCCGCCGTGCGATTCTCTTGGGTCGCGGTGCGCCAGTGCTTCACTCAATGTCGCCGCAATCGCATACGCCACCGCGCATAACGACGGCAAGCTCTCGGACATCGCCGTGGTTGACGCGTCTCTAACACCGAGTCTCGCCGACAGCATCGCCTCGGCGTTGCAAGCGGTGTCGAAAGCACGCGGAGGTCCTCCGACCGGCGCGGCCGAATCAGTTCACATCGTAATGCAGATCGGTCCCGAGGAGAATCTCGATACCGTCCCCGCGCTGCGGCGCATTCTGGCGGCGAAGGTTCCGCACTACGACCTGCCATTCAGATACGCCACCGCACCGGCTTCCGGAATAAATGCCAGCTATCCTTTTGCTGCGCGCCTGGCCGGTGTCGGAGACAGTGTGACCATCGCATTCACCGTCGACGCCGAAGGCTCGGTCGCTCCGGAATCAATGGAGCTGGTTCACGCCCGCTATAGAGATTTCGTCTCGAGTGTGCTCGGCGCACTCGGCGAGACGCGCTTTCATCCCGCCTATTTGGGAGACTGTCCGGTCGCGACGCGTATGAAGCAGAGATTTCTTTTTCGGCTTCCGGAGTGAGAAGTCTTCAGGCGCTGCCGCGGAGCGCCCGAAGAAAACCCTCGCCCATCTCCTCGATTTGCCAGCGGCGCAAATCGGGAACGTTCTTGAGATCATCCAGCGTCTTCGCGCCGCTGCGCGCGATGTTCTCAAGTCGCTCGCGTGAACACAGCACGCCAGGATCGAGCTCCAGGCGCGTGGCCGCTTCATCGCGCACGCTCTTGAGCCGAGCGACTCGCTCGTCAAAATCCCGATCCTTGTTCCATCGCTGACCGCGCGGAAACTTGGGGAGATCCGCTTCGGGCGCTTCCATGCCGCGGCGGATTCCAGCGACGATGTCCGCACCGCCACGATCGATCATCCCCTTGGGCATTCCCTTGATCGCGCTCAGCTCGGACACGCTCCGCGGGGCGCGGCGCGCTAGCTCCAGCAACACTTCATTGCCCATCACCCGAAAAGTCGCCCGATCGAGCTGGGCGGCGACCGTGTCTCGCCAGTTTGCAACTTCGCGCAGAACTGCCAGCTCCCGCCGGTTGAGATCCCGCGCGCCTTTGAGACGGAGAAAACCTTCCATCGCTTCCTCTGCCTCCCACCGAGTGCCTTCGAGCCGGGCGAACTCTTCCTCCGCCCAACTCCAGCGCCCGCGACGCTCCAGCTCAGCTTTCATGTGATCGCGAAGCTGGAGGAGATACCGCGTATCCTGAGCCGCGTAATCCAGCATGTCGGCCGTGAGTGGGCGCATCGACCAATCAGCGCGCTGATGTTTTTTGTCGAGCTTGACGTCGAAATACTGCTCGAGGAGCGCCGCCAGCCCGAACGATTTGATTCCCAAAAGCTGCGCCGCAACACGGGTATCGAAGATCTTCGTGACGTGCCAGCCGTAGTCCTGATGCAGAAGTCGGAGGTCGTAATCGGCGTCGTGAAAAACCACTTCGACGCTGGGGCTCTGGAGCAACTCCCCGAGTTTCGCCGGTGAGCCGATAGGCAGCGGGTCAATTATCGCGCTCCGCTCGCGGGTCGACAGCTGAAGCAGATAGATCCGGTCGAGAAAGCGATGAAAGCTTGCGCCCTCGGTGTCGAGAGCAAGCTCACTCGCGTCGGAGATTTGGTCGAGAAAGCGATCGACCTCAGACGATTGGTCGAGGTACTGCGCGCTCTCCGTGTTTGCGGGAGGCATCAACGAAATCTAGTGCCTTAATGGTGCCACGCTCTGGTATCGTTAACTTTCGTCGCTGAGTTCACCAAAGTCGAGAATGGCAGAAGACTTCAAGGTCCATATCTATCCGAGCGATTGTGATTCCGTTGGCCACGTGAATCACGCGCACCTGCTGACCCTCCTCGAGCGAGCCCGCTGGTCCGCCCTCGAGCGTCACATGTCCTACGACGAATACATGAGGACCAGTTTGTGGGCAGTAGTGCGGAAGGTCGAGGCTTCTTATCAGGCGCAGACCTTCCCTGGGGATGACCTCAGCATTCGCACCGGGCTTACATCGGTCGGCAACACCAGCTTCATAGTTCGGCAGGTGGTGCGAAATCAGCGCGACGTAATCGTCTGCGACGCTTCGATCGTCTACGTGACCGTTTCGCCGGACGGGAAGCCGATTCCCGTTCCCGATCAGTGGCGCACGTTATTTCCGCCATGGCCAGATGACAGCTGACCCAAACCGTGTCAGCGCGACGGAGTCATCGCTCTCGGCGCAGATCGGCGCGGTCCTTTTCCGCCATCGCGGCTGGCTGCCGCTCCTGTTCCTCGGCGTTCCACTCGTCCTGCCCGGATCGACTTCCCCATTTCGCTGGGAAGTTGGTCTCGCGCTCATCATAATTGGCGAAGCCATTCGCCTCGCCGGCGTGGCTGCCGCCGGCAGCGTGACCAGGCGGCGTTCGCGTAACGTACAACGTCTCGTCACCTACGGAATTTTTGCCTGGGCCAGAAATCCGCTCTACATCGGCAACTTTCTGATCTGGATGGGATTCGTCACCATCTCGGGCGTACTCTGGTTCCTGCCGATTGCGATCCTGCTCTTCGCCGTCGAGTACGAACTGATCGTTCGCTACGAGGAGGGCGTACTGGAATCGATTTTCGGACGCGACTACCTCGAATACAAGAACTGCACACCGCGCTGGATCCCGCGCCCGCCGAAAGGAGACGTACCTGTCGGCGAGCACCACTGGGGAGAGGCATTCAAGAGCGAGATCAGCACTTTCCTTCAGTACGCCGTTTTACTGCTGGCGTTCTGGATCAAGAGCCAGGTGATGGAGGGGAACGTTACGGGAGGAGCAGTTGGGTTCATTAAGCAGTTCTAGGCTTCTCCCATCTCGCAACTCACAGGCTAACCGCAACTGAACGGGTGCGAGCAGTGAGTAACTAATGGTGCGAGGCGCGGAGTTCACGACGTCGGGACGTCGCGAGGCGCCATTCTACCCACAAACAGTGGGTGTCACGCCAAGGAAGGACGTCACGACGTAGTGAACTTCGCTGCTTGACCCTTTAGTGTCTCACTGCTCGCATCCGTTCAGTTGTCGTTGCCCTGGGACCGGCAATCGACGCACACAGCCCGCGATCCAAAGATTCGCGCCTTGAGTTTGTCAGTGAACGACCCATAAAGGTGCTCATCGCACAACGCCGCCTTGCACGATTGGCACACCCCGCCCGCTCCCGCTGAGAAAAAGGTTCCGCATTTGTCGCACTGCCATGTGAACTGCGACTTGCGGAAGAATGGCGGCACTTACACGATCGCCAGGGTCTGGGAGCCGCTCCAGGAAGCGCTCGGCTTGAGCTCCACCGGGGCGCCGACCTGCGCTGCTTCGACGCAGATCATCCGGAGATAGTCCTCGGGATCCAGCCCGATGAAACCAGTCACCTTCTCGCGCCACGGGTTCCACACGACAGCGTCCTTGAAGCCGTCCGATTTGATCTCGATGCGGCGCTCGTTGCCGCGATCTTCGACTTCCACTTTTTTCGGCGCCTTGAGATATACCCGGTCGGTCTCGTCGGAGATCACGAGCTTCTTCGCCTCATCCTTCGTCTCGTTTCCGCCCTGGGTCTTGTCGAGATACCACTTTCCGGTGAATCCACGAATCGCCGACTCACGGATGTCCGCAACGGCGATGTACGTGTGAAGACCGGCAGTGAAACTGAAAAGCTCGTCACCGGTGTTGTAGGCTTCCAGCGTCACCGTCAGCGATTTGTCGTCGATCGCGACCGTGAGCTCCGTTCGGAAGTGGTAGGGGAAAAGCTCACGCGTCTTGTGATCGTCGGTAAGAATCAGCTTTACCGATGACGGATCGTCAGCGATGCCGCCCTCGGCCAACTGCCACTCGCTCTTTCGCGCGAATCCGTGCTGAGGGAGGGCGCCGAGATTGGAGAACTGCGGCCAGATCACGGGGATTCCGCCGCGAATCGGGTCGCCGGGCGCGAACGTCGCCGTCTTCCCCATGAACAGAACTTCCCTTCCGCCTGCCGGAATCCACGACGTGACGTGACCGCCATTCAGATAGACGTCTGCCGACGCTCCCGATGGATGCGAGAGCAGCACAGTGGACATTCCGTTCTTGCCGGGAACGATGGGAGGAGTCATAGAATCAGATATTGATGCCCGAGCACCGGATTCCGCCAGCCGCCTGGCAGCTGGGAATCGCTACCGGTTGGGCCGTCCCGGAGGATCGGGGCTCTTGAACACTTCTCGATTGATCTGAATGTACTCTTTCATGTTCGCCGGCACGTCCTCTTCCGGGAATATCGCAGTCACCGGGCACTCCGGCTCACACGCCCCGCAGTCGATGCACTCGTCAGGATGGATAAAGAGCTGATCCGGTCCTTCATAGATGCAGTCGACCGGACACACGTCTACACAGGCGCGGTCCTTCGTATTCTTGCAGGCTTCGGTTATGACGTAGGGCATGTCGTTCTCGTGTTACGGCAACGTCGTCAGGCAGACGTCGGCAAGCGATTCATGTGCGAAAAATAGACCCGCGAGGTTGAATAGCAACCGCGGATTCAGGGCTTGATTATTCCCAGAAAAATCCCGATCGACACCACCGCCGCGATCAGAAGGAAAAGACCGAGAACACGGTGGCGCATCCTCCGAACCGCGGCCCACACGTCTTCGTCTAAATAAAAGACACCCGGCGCTGCTTCGCGGATAACGGCGCGATTGCGCAGACGCCTCATGGCGAGGCTTTCGCCGATGCCCAACGCTGTGTAGCTCTGTGCCCGGTCCGGTGAAGTAGCACCGGCCGCACGAAAATCATCAATCACCTCTTGTTCCCGTCGGGCGATCACGGCGGCTACCGCTGCTGCTCCCATTTCGTTGCTCCGTTATTCTGCTGACTATTTTCGCCATGGCGGAAGATCACCACGCTTCTTTTCGATTTCGGGATTCTCCCGAAAAAGTGTAGCGGTGCGTCCGATTACTTGCACAACGGCGGCGTTGGTGGCAAGCGCCAGTGAATTCGCAACGTCCTTCGGCTTCACGTCGTCCTTCTTCCCGAGCTTCACCTTCACCAGCTCGCGGGTGCGCAGCGCGTCGTCGAGCGATGAGATCAGCGAAGGAGTAAGACCGTGCTGTCCGACGTGAACCGTCGGATCCAGATGGTGAGCCTCCGCGCGGAGCTCCGCACGCTCCCGGCCTTTCAATTTCTCATCCTGCCTGGCTTGGTAATGAAGCCCCGTACATCGATCGGAGTGCCATTCCAGTAATTTGCGTCGCTGCGCATGACCTGAAAATGAAGGTGAGGCGCGTCAGGCGATGCGTTCCCGGTGCTGCCGACAAATCCGATCACGTCACCTTCCCGAACCTCCAGCCCTTCCTTGACGTTCGGCGCGTACCCCGTGAGATGTGCGTAGTACTCTGTATAGCGGCCGCTGACGTCGGCGATGTAGATGGTAATCCCCCCTGCGCCGCCGTTGGCGAGCTTGATGATGCGACCATCCGCCGCCGCGAGCACGGGCGTTCCGCGCATCGCCATAATGTCGGTAGCCATATGAATGCGACCGCCGCTTCGCGCCTCGTGATATGAATCCGGCAGCGCCGAAGGCATGACGCCTTCCACCGGCACCATGAGAGGATGAGATCGGAAATAGGCGGAATCCGCGGGCAGCATCGGACGCATGTCGAGCGGAACCGCGTCTCCGGGTTTCGTGACCACCACCGGAGGCATGCGCGTGGACGTCGTCTCGCTCGGCGCGTGAAAATTGACGCAGGTGGCGGCGCCAACCACCGCGCAAAAAAGCGTGGCGCACAACCTCGATATGCGCGCGACGCTCAGGCCGCGCTCGCAAAACCGCTCGAGATCAGCTCGCGTCAACACCAGCTAACTGCGGCTCCGCGTTACGTGCTTCCGCGAGGACCTGACCATTGGCGTCTCCTTGATTCTCGGCGAGCTCGCGCGCCATCTGCGCGATCCCGTCTTCAAGAGTTCGCGAGTGGTGCATTGAGCAGAACTTGGGTCCGCACATACCGCAAAACTCGGCGCTCTTGAAGTATTCGGCCGGGAGTGTCTCGTCGTGATACTCCTGGGCCCGCTCAGGATCGAGGCTAAGCCGGAATTGCTCCTTCCAGTCGAACGCGTACCGCGCTCTCGACAGCGCATCGTCACGATCGCGCGCGCCCTTTCTGCCGCGAGCGACATCCGCGGAATGAGCGGCGATCTTGTAGGCAATCACACCCTGCCTCACGTCCTCGGCGTTCGGCAAGCCGAGGTGTTCCTTGGGTGTGACATAGCAAAGCATGTCGGATCCGAACCAACCAATCATCGCCGCGCCGATGGCGCTGGAGATGTGATCGTATCCCGGCGAGATATCCGTCACGAGTGGTCCAAGCGTGTAGAACGGCGCCTCATTGCAAACCTCTTTCATGCGCCGGACATTCATCTCGATCTGGTCCATCGGAATGTGCCCAGGGCCTTCGACCATCACCTGAACGTCGCGCTCCCACGCGCGCCTAGTGAGTTCACCAAGCGTATCCAGCTCGGCGAATTGTGCTCGATCACTGGCATCCGCAATGCAGCCCGGCCGCAGGCTGTCACCGAGCGAGATTGTTACATCGTAGTAGCGAAGGATGTCGAGCACATCGTCGAAGCGTTCGTAGAGTGGATTCTGTTTGCGGTGCGCCATCATCCAAACGGCGTGCAATGAGCCCCCGCGGCTGACGATGCCTGTGATTCGTCCGTGCACCAGCGGCAAATGCTCTATCAGTATCCCCGCGTGCAGCGTCATGTAGTCGACGCCTTGCTTGGCCTGGTGCTCGATCATATCGAGCAGATCGTTCGCGGTCAGCTCCTCGAGCTGCTTGTCCCACTTTCCATCGGGACCTCCCTGCACCGCCTGATAGATCGGCACGGTGCCGATCGGCACCGGCGAAGCGGCGATGATCGCACGGCGAATTCCATCAATATTTCCGCCCGTCGAAAGATCCATCACGGTGTCGGCGCCGTACTTCACCGCAATCCGGAGCTTCTCGATCTCGCCATCGGCGTCCGACGAGACCTGCGAGTTGCCGATGTTGGCGTTGATCTTTACGCGAGAGACCTTGCCGATTGCCATCGGCTCCAGCACGCCGTCCAGGTGGTGAACGTTGGCTGGGATGATCAGACGTCCGATCGCGATCTCGTCGCGGACCATCTCGGGTGATAGCTCTTCGCGCTCGGCGACGAAGCGCATCGCGCTCGTGATCTCGCCTCGACGCGCGTAGTGCATCTGCGTGTGTGCTGCCCTTTCCATTGTCGACTCCCTACGCCGGTACTAACCGGATCAGGTTATGAGGGACTTTCTCAGCCTCGCGCTGCCGCCGCTGCTGCAGCGGCAATCCTCCGCGTGGCACCCCTGTCTGATTTGAATATATATGGTTACGAGCGCCGGCAATCGCCGCCTCTTGACGCCAGCGCCTATGATCTCGACACTGTTGCAGCCATTGCTCGCAGCCACGCTCACGCCGAGGACGGAATGCCGGTAAACACGAAGAAGGTGCTGGTCGGGGGACTCGTTGCGGGTGTCATCATCAACATCATCGATTTCGTTTCAAACGCCTATATCCTTGGCGCGCGGATGAAGGCCGAGACCGACGCGTTCAAACCGGGGTTGTCGGACACGATGATGCAGGGTAACGCCATGATCAGCTACATCATCATGGACCTGGTGCTTGGCTTCGCCCTTATCTGGACTTACGCGGCTTTCCGTCCCCGCTACGGTGCGGGTGCGCGAACCGCGACCTACGCGGCGGTGCTGTTCTGGCTGCTCGCGCTGATTTTCACCGCCGGATACAGGCAAATGGGAATCATGTCGTCAGGCCTGTGGTGGACGTTTGCGTTCGTCGGACTGGTGAACTTCCTTATCGCGGCGTGGGCGGGTGCGGCGCTGTATTCTGAGGAGTCTGGGGCGTCGGTCTAGCGACACAAAACCGGCTGTTTCAGTTCCGGTCGGTCGGTGCCAGTCGTCCTGATTATATGACCAAGCTATTCTCATTCGTCGGAGCGACCATCGGCAGTTATGCCGGATGGTACCTCGGCGCGAAGATCGGGTTTACCACTGCATTCATGGTAAGCATGGTCGGCACGGGCCTGGGGATGTACTACGGGCGACTGATCGCGCGTAACTACGGCGCGTAGGCGCAGCGAGTTCACGAAAGAAAAAAAAGAGGCGCGCCGGTTGGGCGCGCCTCTTTTTGATTCAGGACTCGCGGATCAGACCGACTGCTGGACCGTCATCGCCTGATTGAGCTTGAGCGAGATCCGGCCGCCGTTGGGAACGCAGCCATCGTACTTGCCTGTTGCGCCTGCTACGACAGCGCCCGCCGCAGCACCGGTCGCTGCGCCAATTACTGTCGACTTGGTCTTGTGCCCGAAGATCTGGCCGGCGATTGCACCGATGACGGCTCCAGTCGCGACCTTTCGCGCGTCGTTGCTGGCGTCGCCGTTACGGACTTTCTCGACCTGCGCCGCTGTCACGGTGGAGTTGATCGGGTACGTCTTGCCATTGAACGCAAGCGACCGAACGACGAACTCCATCTCAATGTTATCGTTGGCGTTTTCACTGCGCTTGAGCGATGTGATCTCGATCACCGCGGTGGCCCCGGCAGGAATTGCGACACCGTTCGAGCCTTGCACCGACTCGGCGACGCTGGCGGTGAACCTGTCGCCTACCTGGTACTGATTGGTGCAGACGCGCTGGCCTGAGTAGAGCGCGATCTCAGAGCCGCTGGCGATCGTTCCAACAGAATGCTCCGTGGAAGCACCGGAGGCGCTCTCAGTAACCGTGTTTCCATTAGCCGTTGTCACCGGAGCCGTCTCGACGGGTTGCCGAGTCGGGGTCGGATTCGTGGCGACGCGGTGCTGGGTTCTGCTGGGCGTCAGGATTTCCGAGGGCGTTTGACGTCGCGCGACTTTGGGTGTCGGAGCCGTTGGAGCCGGCGCCGGCGCAATAGTCGCCGGAACGTCCTTGAGCTCCGGCTGCGACATCGTATCGGCGTTCGCGAGCTGGAGGTCGTGCGCCAGCGAAGTGTCAGACGCCAGAGCGTCTTCTGGTTTATCGCCCTGCTTGCAGGCGCCAAGCGACAGGGTAGTCGCGAAGAGGACCGATGCGACGATCCTCGAGAAAGTAGACTTCATCATTGTCATCTCGGAGAGCGAAAAAAGGATGCGATCTTGATGACCGCATCCTTTTCGCCGGTTTAGCGGGGGAAGCGGCCGGTTGGTGGCCGGCTTGTGGCGCCGCCTCTCATGACGCCGCCCATGCCGCCGGTTCTGCCGCCGCCGTAGATAACCGGAATACGATTATTCGGCAGCGTGTTTCGTCCTTCGGTGCGTGGATCACAGTTGTCGCCATCGACGACACCACCGCGAATCACCGCGCCCAGAATCGTGCCGAGGATCGCGCCAGCACTGGAACCACCACTCCTGACGCGGCCATCGTCACCACCAGACGACGAGGTGCTCGGATAGGATACCGAGGCGGGTTGCGGGCGTGGCGAGACCGGAGTGGGATCATCGGCAACCGGGGCCTGAGCAACGGTCTGAACTTCAGGCTCGTTGACAGTTGCCGGCGCCTCGGTCTGAACGACCTGCGGCGGCGACTTTGGAGCGGCCTTGTGGCGTCTCACCTTGTTTGACGGCGCCTGCTGTTTCGCGGGCGGAGTGGTCCGCTCGATCGCGGAAACTATCTGCTGGCCCGCATCCGGTGAGCTGTTGGCAAGCGTGATCCCGTCCGACGATGAAGCCAGCTCGAGGCTTTTCTTGAGATCATCATCCATCGAAGTCTTCTTGTCGCCACTGCAAGCGGCGAGAAGAACGACACTAGCTCCGGCAAGCAACAGATAATTCTTCCGCATAAAAAACTCCTTCCCAACGACAGGGAAATAACTGCTTTTGCTCGAAGTACGAATTACACCGCCCCGAAACATTTGACCGGTTCGGTGGCATCTATAAAGGCAACTCCAAAGCCTGCCGTTAACCGCTGGTTCAGGGGGTTAACTCTGGTTTCGTTTCGAGCGTGTCACCCCGCAGGGACAGGGCGTGTCTCCGTTGTGAGACGGAGAATAACACTCGGAAATCCGATACCTACCTACACCTTCGCTATGGTCGATCCAGCGCGCAATTTGGTTGCATCGCAGCACTGGATTGCTGGCGCGGGAGTCGCTCTATTCCGTCGCCCAAATGAGATACCCCATCATCGGTGCCAGAGTTGCGCGCGCAGGATTCTCAGCGTGCCTTGTTCTCGTCACGTCAGCCGTGCTGATGACCGCTGCCTGTAGTGGTGGAGGCGCCACGCGCATGGGCGCGTCGGAGAAAAAAGCGATCGCCGATTCGCTCAAGCGGCTCGTCGCCACCACGTACGATCTGTCGAAGCCGGATCCGGTGAAGCGCCTCATGAGTCTGTACCCGGATACTGGCAGAGTAATCTCAGCCAGCGGGGGCGTGATGACGACCACTCGCCCGAAGCTGGAGGAAGGAATCAAAGCGTTCTGGACTTACGTCGGCCAGAACATGCGGAACCCGGTTTGGCAATGGACATCGATGACAGTCGATGTGCTTGCACCGGACGCGGCTGTCATGACGAGCACCTATCGAATCCCGCATCTCACGCCGATGGGAATGAATCACGTCATCGGCGGCGCGTGGACGGCTGTTTTTCAGAACCGGGGCGGGCGGTGGGTCATCATCCAGGAGCACCTGTCGGACGTTCAGAGCAATCCGAACCTGCAGATGAACCAAATGGATATGACGACCCCGGCGACCTCAACCCCGCCGGCTCCCGCGGGATCCCACGGAAGCCCTTAGACCCGCAACTACTCCTCCGAATCGCCCCCGCTAGCACCAACAGATGACTTGAGCTGCTGGCCCATCTCGGCTTCGCCGCTGATGATCGAGCGCCAGGTCAGCTCTGGTCCGCGGCGGAAGCCTTTCTGGGTGACCTTAACTCCTTCCGGCGAAATCGCCACCATGTAGGCCTTACCATCGATTTCGATCTCGCGCTTCAGGGTCTTTTCGAGTTTCGTCGCCATGCCCCCTCCGGGGAGTTAATTGTGGGTTGGCGGTATTATACGCGTATAGGGTGCCGCCAACGAGCCCCTGGACCGTTTTCTGCCTGCCTCGAGTCACCGTAATGTAGCCTCACAAGCTCATCATTCGTCTTTAGAAACACGGAGATCGAATGGCTTTCATGGCTCTACAGGCCCCGGGCGACGACAGTGCCCACCTCATATACGAATTCGAGCGCCGCGCTTACCCGGTCAGGAATGCCCTGCTGACAATCGGACGCGACGCGGCGAGTCATATTCTTATTCGCGAGCCGGCCGTGTCCCGCAACCACGCCGAGCTGAGGGCGGAGGACGGCAAATTCGTTCTGCACCCGTGCGGCGTTAACCCCACCACGGTTAACGGAGCCATGCTCACCGAGCCGAAGTCCCTGGCTGAAGGTGACAAGGTCGAAGTGGGGTCGGCGAAATTGACGTTTACTACAAAGCGTCTGCCGTTAGGTGTCGCAGTGATTGAGCCGGCGACAGCCACCAAGCGGGAAAAAGATATCAGCACCCGGCGTAACACCATCAAGCACCCGATACTCGCCAGCGATCTGGATCCGGAGTCGCCGCGCACGGTGCCGACCAATGTCATCATTGGCGCGATAGCTGTTATCGTGGTGATTCTCTACTTGCTCGGACGGTAGTAGAGCTCTGTTCGCGGTGCCAACAACTACAATGACAAGTACCTGCTGGGCGCAGACCGCTGCTATCGCTTCGAAGCTGATCGCTGCCTACGACCAGACAGATCGCGATATTTGACTCTAGGTCGGCGAATCGGCGAACCGGGCCAGCACGATCTTCTCCAGCTCCGCCTTCAACGGCGCCAGCTCGATCGTCTCGATGACATCCGCTGCGAACGCGTAGGTAAGAAGCGTCCGCGCAGTCTCTGCGCCAATTCCGCGGCTGTTCAGATAGAACATAGCCATCTCGTCGAGCCGACCGACGGTCGCACCGTGAGTGCACTTCACATCGTCGGCGAATATCTCGAGCTGCGGTTTGGTGTCCACACGCGCGTGTGGCGACAGGAGGAGATTGTTGTTGCTCTGCTTGCCGTCGGTCTTCTGCGCTTCGGGGTGCACGTAGACTTTGCCGTTGAACACACCATGTGAGCGGCCGTCTAGCACTCCCTTGTAGACCTCGTGGCTCGGACAATTCGGCGCGAGGTGCTCGATGCTCGTCTGGTTGTCGATGTGCTGCGTGCCGTCGGTGAGATAAAGCCCGTTCAGCGTGCACGTGGCCGCATCTCCATCGAGTGACGTGTAGATGTTGGTGCGGGCCAGTGCGCCACCCACTGCGAACGAGAAAGAGTGAAGCGTACTGTTGCGTGCCTGGCGCGCCTGCACAGTACCAACGTGAAACGCCGACTGATTTTCGCGCTGCAGCTTGTAGTGATCGACGTGCGCGCCTTCACCGACCGCAATCTCGGTTACCGCGTTAGTGAAGTAGGGGCTCTCTCGCAGCGACACGTAACTCTCGATGACCGTGACGCGAGAGTGACGACCGGCGACAATCAGATTTCTGGGCTGAGAAACACCCTCGCCACCCGAGACGAATACGAGATGGATCGGCTTCTCGACAACGGTGTCGTTTGCGAGCTCGATAAAGGCACCATCGGCAACGAACGCAGTGTTCAGCGCGGTAAACGCGTGCTGGTCGAACGCCGCGATCCGCCCGAGGTGGATTTCAACGGATGGGCTGCCGTCTTCGATTGCCCGGGCGAGACTGTCGATGCGCAGTTTGCCGTTCAAGCCATCGATCGATGAGAGCGCCCGATCAAATAATCCGTTGATGAAGACGAGTTGGTGCCAGTCATTCTGGCCGAAGCTGAAGGACGCGACATCCGCAGGCTTCACTCCGAGCGCATTGACCGCGTCGCTTCTGCGACGAGAAGATTCACGACGATCCGATCCTTCCGCCGTGATCGAATCAGCGTCGATAATCGCCGAACGGAAGCTGCGCTCGGCAATGGGAGCGACGCTCGTGAAGTGCCAGTCTTCATTTTTCGTAGTCGGGAATCCGAGCGCTTCGAAACGCTCAATTGCCTTTGCACGAAGCTGGTTCAGCCACGCTGGACCGGCTTTCTGCATGGAGAAATCTTCGCGGTAAACCTCGATTGAGCTGGGCGCGCGGGTCGTCGTCGTCTTGCGACTGCCCTTCGCTGCGTCCCGCGTAACCAGATCGTTCACCCCGGAACCTTCCCGTGTCACCACGTCGGTCGCGATCTCACTCAAGCGGTCGACCCTACGCTCGTGCCGGCTTCGGTCAGAGAGGGAATCCAATCGTAGCCCCTCTCTTCCAGCTCGAGTGCCAGCTCTTTACCGCCCGACTTCACGATTCTCCCATTAGCGAGCACGTGTACAAAATCAGGAACGATGTAGTTGAGAAGCCGCTGATAATGGGTGACGACGATGGTTGCGTTCTCTGGCGAGCGGAGCTTGTTCACGCCCTCAGCGACAATGCGCAGCGCGTCGATGTCGAGGCCGGAATCGGTCTCATCGAGAATGGCGAGGCGTGGGGCCAGCACGGCCATCTGGAAGATCTCGTTTCGCTTCTTTTCACCACCGGAAAAGCCCTGGTTCACCGATCGACTGAGCATTGCCTGGTCCATGTCGACGAGCTTCAGCTTCTCTTCGACAAGATCGAGGAACTCGAGCGGATCCAGTTCCTCCTGACCGTTCGCCTTTCTGATCTCGTTGTATGCAGAGCGCAGAAAGTACGCGTTGGAGACGCCGGGTATCTCGACGGGATACTGGAACGCGAGAAAGATTCCGTTCTGCGCTCTGACTTCCGGATCGAGCTCCAGCAGATCCTGGCCATTGTAGCGAACCGTTCCGCTGGTGACTTCATACGACGGGTTCCCTGCGAGAACCTGAGCCAGCGTCGATTTGCCCGACCCGTTCGGCCCCATTACCGCGTGCACCTCGCCGGCATTCACATTGAGTGTGATGCCGCGAAGAATTTCCCGATCGCCAATGCCGGCGTGAAGATCATTTATCTCGAGCACGAAACCATTGATTGAATGTTGTCTGTATTGCGTATATCGCCTGGCTGAAAAGCGTCCAGTTCGCCGTGAACGGATAACCCGGGGTCCGTGGCCCTGACCGCAGCCAATTCCAGGCAGCCGAGATCCTGTCGCTCAAAGTGCGTGGTGCCATTTGCGAGAGTAGTGGCGCTGTGATCTTAACCGACGCTGCCTTCCAGGGTGATGCCAAGCAACTGCTGCGCCTCCACTGCGAACTCCATCGGCAGCTCCTTGAAAACCTCTCTGCAGAAGCCGCTCACAATCATCGATACGGCGTGCTCGGCACTGACACCGCGCTGCTTGCAGTAGAAGATCTGGTCTTCGCCTATCTTCGACGTGGAAGCTTCGTGCTCCAGCGTGGCGGTATTGTTCTGGACTTCGATGTACGGAAATGTATGAGCGCCGCACTTGTTCCCTATCAGCATCGAGTCGCACTGGGTGTAGTTGCGCGCGCCTTCAGCCCGGGGAAGAACCCGAACGAGCCCGCGATAGCTGTTGTTGCCTTCACCGGCGGAAATGCCTTTGGAGACAATCGTCGACTTCGTGTTTTTGCCGATGTGAATCATCTTGGTGCCGGTGTCCGCCTGCTGCTTTCTATTCACGACAGCTACCGAATAGAACTCACCAACCGAATTGTCACCCTGCAGAATCACACTCGGGTATTTCCAGGTGATCGCGGAGCCCGTCTCGACCTGCGTCCATGAAATTTTCGAATTGACACCCGCGGCTTTCCCGCGCTTGGTGACGAAATTGTAGATACCGCCCTTCCCGTCTGCATCGCCGGCGTACCAGTTCTGTACCGTCGAGTACTTGACCGTCGCGTTGTCGAGTGCAATTAGCTCGACGACCGCGGCATGCAGCTGATTCTCGTCACGCTTGGGCGCGGTACAGCCCTCGAGGTAGCTCACTGACGCGCCTTCGTCGGCGATGATCAGCGTGCGCTCGAACTGCCCGGTGTTGGCGCTGTTGATCCGGAAATACGTCGAAAGCTCCATCGGGCACTTCACCCCTTTCGGCACGTACGCGAAGGATCCGTCGCTGAACACGGCCGCGTTGAGCGCGGCGAAAAAGTTGTCGCTATGGGGAACGACGGTGCCGAGGTACTTCTCGACGAGGTGCGGATGGTTCTGTACCGCTTCGCCGAACGAGCAAAAGATGATTCCGAGCTTGCCGAGCTCTTCCTTCATGGTGGTGCCGACGGAGACACTGTCGAAGATCGCGTCGACGGCAACGCCGGACAGCATTTTCTGCTCGTTGAGGGAAATGCCGAGCTTCTGATAGGTCTTCAGAAGCTCCGGGTCGACCTCATCGAGGCTCTGGAGCGGCTTGACGCTCTTCGGCGCTGAGTAGTAGACGAGGGAGTTGTAGTCGATCGCGGGGTACTGCACGTTGCCCCAGTGGGGCTCCTTCATGGTGAGCCAGCGGCGATACGCTTTGAGGCGCCACTCCAGCATGAATTCGGGCTCGTTCTTTTTCGCCGAGATCGTGCGAATTATGTCTTCATTGAGCCCGGCTGGGACGGTGTCCGTCTCAACGTCAGTGACGAACCCGTACGCGTACTCGCGATTGACCAGCGCCTCGATTCCCGAGCTCATTCCAACTCCTTGGCGTTTCTATACTTCCCCTCGTAGATTGAATCTAAAGCAATTCTGTCGGGATAGTCAAGCGAACGGCCGTCTCTCTATCCCATTGTCTTATCAGCACTTAGGCGGACGCAAATGCGTGGGGACAATGCGGACTTCGAGGTCGTAGCCGCGATCAGCGACATCCCCGAGGGGAGCATTTTGCAGCGGGTGCGTACTTCTGGTGACGCTGTCTGCCTCGTCCGCCAGAACGGAGAGATTTCCGCGTTGAGCGATATCTGCACTCATCAGCATTTTTCGATGTCGCTTGGCGACCTGCTCGGCGATGGGACGCTGCAGTGTGCCTGGCACGGCGCCCGTTACGATTGCCGAACCGGCGAAGTGAAGCAGGTGCCCGCGATCAGCCCGCTGCCTGTGTTCCAGGTGCGCCTCGAGGACGGTCAGATACTGGTCGGCCCGCGCTGCAAGAGAATCGACGGCCAGTACGAGACTTCAACTGCGCGAGTGCCTTGAAGCCTCCCAAGGGTCCGCAGTTTTCCCCCGACTTGAACGTGCGCGCGGATTTTCCCCTGCTCACAAATGATCCCGGTCTTCATTACCTGGATTCCGCAGCGACATCGCAGAAGCCGACGGTCGTGCTCGACGCGCTGCGCGCTTTCTACGAGACCGCCAATGCCAACCCACATCGCGGCGCATATTCACTGTCCGTTCGCGCGACCGAGTGCTACCACCAGGCGCGGACACGGATCGCGCAGTTCCTCGGCGTGGCCGATTCGGATTGTCTCGTCTTCACTCGCGGAACGACCGAAGGTTTGAATCTCGTAGCCGCCTCGTGGGGAATGGCGAACGTAGAGAGCGGCGATGACATCGTAGTAACCGCGCTCGATCACCACGCCAACTTCGTCCCGTGGCAGGTGCTAGCCATGAGAAAGGGCGCAAAGTTCAGTGTGTGCGAGCTGACACCGGATGGGAAGATCGATCTGGATTTCCTCGCACGCCTGCTCACCCGAAGGACCAGAATCGTTGCTGTCAGTCACGTCTCGAACGCGCTGGGCACGATTAACCCGCTCACCGAGATCGCGCGAATGGTCCGTGAGAAAAGCGACGCGATCCTCGTCTGCGATGGGGCTCAGAGCGCGCCACACTTTCCGGTCGCTTTCGATTCACTTGGTGTCGACTTCTATGCCTTCAGCGGACACAAGATGCTGGGGCCAATGGGGATTGGCGGACTGATAGGCAAGCGTGCCATGCTAGAGCAGATGCCGCCCTATCAGACGGGCGGCGACATGATCGAGTTCGTGCACGACGATCGCACCACCTGGAATGTGCTCCCACACAAGTTCGAAGCGGGAACGCCCAACGCCGCGAATGCCGTGGGTCTGGCAGCAGCAGTGGAATATCTCGACAACATCGGGATGGATCGCGTACGGGAGCACGAGCGCACGCTGATGTCGCTGGCGCAGGAGCGGCTATCGGCCATCCAGGGTCTTCGCATCTATGGACCGCCGCCGGCCGAGCGTAGCGGGGTGGTCTCGTTCACGCTGAGCGATGTGCATCCGCACGATCTGGCGACGATCCTCGACGGCGAGGGTGTTTGCATCCGTGCAGGCCATCACTGTGCGCAGCCGTTGATGCGCCGGCTCGATGTTCCAGCGACGGCGCGCGCCTCCTTTTACGTCTACAACGACGAGAGCGACATCGATGCGCTGGTGACGGGAATCAACAAGGCACGCGAGATATTCGGCTATGTCCCAGCCTAGAAGCTCGGCTGAGATCTCGGCGCTCTATCAGGAGATGATCCTGGACCACTACAGGCGCCCGCGAAACAAGGGAGTGCTGGAAAAGGCCGACGCGAGCGTGGAGATGAAAAACCCGCTCTGCGGCGACGAAATCGCACTGCAAGTGCAGTTCAGTGGCGACGAGATCAGAGATCTGAAATTCTCCGGCCGGGGCTGTTCGATTTCGCAGGCATCGGCATCGATGATGACGCAGCTCCTCAAGGGCAAGAGTAAGGAAGAGATCGACGCGATCCGGAATCAGTTCCGCGATCTCATGCTTGGGGTCGCGTCCGCGGAAGACGAGAGCAGGCTCGGCTCGCTGCGCGCACTCTCCGGAGTCGCGCGCTTCCCCGCCAGGGTTAAATGCGCGCTGCTTGCATGGAATGCGCTGGAGAGCGCCCTGGCCGAGCGGACCTAGGTCCAGCTGACGGCGCAATAATGCGCCGTCGCCGGATCAGAAGGCGGTCGCGCTTCGGCCAGAGATCAGCGGCCGTGGTCCAATTGCCCGCGAATCTCGCCGCCGGGAAAATCGCCGGGGCCAGTATTGGTCGGAGTCACACCATCATTCGTGTGAACATTGACGTAAGTGAGCCCGGCACGGATCGCATCCAGTAGTGGCATCGCCGGAGTGGTGGCGGTGGCGGGACAGATGACGCCCGTCGGAGAAAATGTTCCGGATGCCAGTACGCCGTTATGTCGTCCAGTTCCGTTCGGACCCTGCGCTCCGGTCGGGCCGATGACGGGATACAGCCACATCCGAATCGGTCCGTTCACCCCGGGCGGCCCGCAGTGAATATGCGACATGATCACGTTGTCGATGTTCGTCGCGATCAATCGGAAGTCGACATTGGTGCCGTCATCACTTACCCGGAATATCGCCTCCCCCTGCCCGCGTGAATCGGCCGGCGTCGCGGTGCTCGGGGGAACAGGAGTGAAATTCTCCTCATCGCCCGTCATGTGGGTGCCAAGGTTGAAATCGCCCTGTCCTCCAACCGCGAACAAAGGGGCGCGCACCTCAAAGCCCGTCGGTGTCGGCTTGTCAGCCGTGCAACCGGCGAGTAGCGCCACGATGGCGCCCAATGCCGCTTGTTTCCTGAACATGATCCACTCCTCGTATACGGTGTTCCGCACCCTCCGAACAGGTTGTGCGCCTCGTCGTAGCGCAGGTTCAGGCGAAGCCTGGGCGTGTGGCAAAGCTACCGGGTACTGGTGTCGGCGGAAGAGCGGTCGGGGTTACACTTTGGTGGAAGCGTGAGACAAGTTCGCCCCGTGACCGGCACGAATCGAGCGATGGGGTCATCGCGACCATAACAATCGAGGTTTGACGTGATCGAGGAAGGCGATCAGCTACCGAAGTTCTCGCTGGCGGCTGATGACGGAAGCGTCGTCACGGCGGACTCACTACGCGGCAAAAACACGGTTTTGTATTTCTATCCCAAGGACGACACGTCCGGCTGCACCAAGGAAGCGTGCGATTTTCGCGACGCCTTTCCACGGTTCGGGAAAACCAACGCGCAGGTGATCGGAGTTAGCCCGGACAGCGTCGAGTCTCACATCAAATTCAAAAAGAAGTATCAGCTGCCGTTTCAGCTGCTGGCCGACGAAGGGCACAAGCTCGCGGATGCGCTGGGCGTGTGGAAGGAGAAATCGATGTACGGCAAGAAGTACATGGGAATCGAGCGGACGACAGTTCTGATCGATCGGACAGGCCGAGTGACTCGCATCTTCCCCAAGGTGCGTGTGCCTGGCCACGTCGAAGAAGTCGAGGCCGCGCTACGCGCCCTCGATCAGAAGTAGGCGTCAGGATTTCGACGGCGACAATCCCGGCATCGGCTCGTCCGCCGTCGGTCCGTATATCGAAGGGACGGGGACATCTATCAGTCGCAGATAAACCGTCAGCTGGCCGCGGTGGTGGACCAGGTGGTTAATAGTCTGCCGCACGATCACAGCGCGTGGAGCGGTGAAAAAAACCTGATCGCCTCTCTTCAGCGACCAGTTGACGCTGTAGTCGGCGTCCTTCGCCGCGGCGATGGCCTGCCGCGCCTCCTTGACGTTGCGGTCGAATGTCTTGAGGAGGTCCTCGGTTCTCTCGTTGGAATATCCTGGATAGCCAGAGAGGTCGAGCGAGGTCTGGGTAACCGCATTGGTGATCCAACCCGGCATTCCACAAACGAGCTGGGTGAGGTGCGCCAGGGAGAAGGATTTCGGGTGCGGCTTGAACTGGCCCTTATCGGTCGGGACGCGCTCGATCACTCTGCGCGTCGACGCCATTTCCTGATCGAATTCAGGCAGCAGCGCATCTGCAATGCTCATAGAGCCTCCAAAAATTACCTTGATGACAAAGCGGTTCGGAGGCAATCTATTCCATACGCCGACGAGGACGTTGAATGTCTGAAGGACCAATCGAAGCACAACTGCTTGATCTCGAGAAGCAGTACTGGACTGCGATAAGGAACAGGGACGTGCAGGCAGCAATGCGGCTGACCGATGACCCGTGCATCGTCACGGGCGCGCAGGGCGTGGGGCGCATAAGCCAGAAGGCATTCGCCGACATGCTGCAGGCGGGAGGTTGGACGTTGCACACGTTCGACTTGAGCGACGTACAGGTGCGGGTTCTCACCGAAGACGTCGCGATTCTCGCGTACAAGGTGAAGGAGACTATGACGGTCGAAGGTAAGCCGATCACCTTGGAGGCTTCGGATTCCTCGACGTGGGTGAAACGCGAGGGAAACTGGGTTTGTGCGCTGCACACCGAGGCCCTGGTCGGGGACCCCTTCGGGCGCGATCGACGGCCTCCCCCGCTGAAGACCTGACAGAAGCCTTGAAGGCCGCGGGAGAACGTTTGGCCACCGTCGCGTGGAGACGATTCGCGCACGGAAATTGATTGCTGAGCGGATGACTAAACCATCATCCGCCATGACAGCCCCGACCTTTTCGACGCCCCGCTCCGACCCGCTGCCTCGCGACAACATTAGAAGCATCCTCGCCGCTTTGATCGCGCTGCTCACCGTCGCTGGTTGGGTGAACGCGCTCGGCAAAGGCCCGCTGCGCGATGCGCTTCATGCGCAGACGCGCTTGTGGTGGATCGAGCAGGTGGTCGGAATCGCTCTGGCCCTTGTCTGTATCGCCATCATCATGCGCAGGCGGGGGTTCCTCGAGGCTGCCTTCTGGCTGACGATCTACTCGACGCTATTCGATGTGATGCGATGGATATTCGAATTCATCGATGGCGAGCTGAAGATCCCGGTAGCACTTATTCTATATCTCCTGTTCCTGTGGCGACTGGTAATTACCCGCAGGCAGGTTGATGCGGGCTGGGCTCCGGTGGTTGAACCCCCGCCCGCTTAGCGGGTGTCTAATAGACCTCAGGAGTGGTGGCGGGCTCTCGCTACGAGAGATAATTATTTAGTCAGGCGGCATACCCAACCTGTTCACTGTGCTGTCATACGACCTACGCCGGATTTTCTGATCGTCGCTCGCGCCTGAACGCTCGAGACCACACAACTGCCCCTGGTGTGTGGCTATCGATTGGATTTGCCCTGTTCGCGCTGTGCGCACAACCCTCACGAGCGCAGCCCCTCGCCCCGCCCGATTCGGCAGAACGCCAGCTGCGCGCCGACTCCGCGGAAATCGCGGAGCATGCGAGAAGTCTGCAGGCAGCGTTCGAGCGCCGCCGCCGGCAGCTGCTGCCGAGGTTTTACTCGGGGACGGCCGATCACTGCCTGATCGTGGGGCGGTTCTGCGAGTGGCATCCCAAGTTCGACAAGGACTACGTCGTTCCCGGTGAAGGGAAGGACATCGTCCGCGCAAGAAGCGAGATGCTGCGAGATCTCGCAAAGGCGTCCGATGCCCTTCCCGGCGACGACTGGATCATCGGCCAGCGAATCCGATATCTACTGGAAGCCCACGACACCTCTGCGGTTACGGTCGCACGCGCATGTCGAGCGTCCAGGTGGTGGTGCGATGCTTTGCTGGGGATGACGCTTCATGTGCGCGGCGACTACGCCGCCGCCGACAGCGCGTTCGGCATCGCACTGGAGAACATGCCCACAGACACGCGCTGTCATTGGCTCAATCTTCGGCCGCTGCTGGACGACGATATTCGCGGCACCTACAGCAAGATGTCTTGCGCGGAACGCGAGGCGGCTGACGCTCAGATATGGTGGGTATCCGATCCGCTGTTCATGATCCCGGGGAACGAGCGGCGGACTGAGCATTTTTCGCGCGTTCTGCACACCGTGCTTCAACAGAATTCGGTCAACACCTACGGCCTGAGTTGGGGGGGCGATCTCGCCGAGCTGATCCTTCGATTCGGCTGGGCCGAGAAATGGACGCAGGAGCCCTCTCACTCGATGTATCCGGAGTCGCAACCGACGATAACCGGGCACGAGCGCGAACCCGGCTACCATTTCTTTCTTACTCAAAGGCCGCCGGACAGCGTGGCCCTGATCGCAGATTCGGTATTTGACATCTACCAGTTCCCGCCCCGCGAGCAGTACTCGCCCACGTACGCGCGCGGATTCGAAAACCTCGACGCACAGGTTGCGCGTTTCCGCCGCGGGGACTCAACCAGGATCGTCGCCGCCTACAACGTGAAGGGCGATACGATCTTCGGCAAAACGAAGTTCGCCGCCGCGCTCGTGGCGACTGGAGATACAGGTGCTGTTCAGTCGAGAACCGAAGTCGCGGAGTCGCCGCTCAGGAACGTGCTGACCGTTACAACTCCATTGAAGGAGCAGGTAGTTGGAGTGGAGCTCCTGGCGAACGACAGCTCCGGCGCCGCGCGGTGGAGATCGGGCTTCGCCGAGATACCGCTGGACTCGGGGCGCATCAGTGTGTCGGACCTGCTGTTCGTCGACGGCGCGCCAGCGCTGCCAGCGGATCTCGCGGAGGCCGCCGAGCGCGCGCATGGCGGCACGAAATTCAATCACAACACCAAGATCGGTCTCTTCTGGGAGCTCTACGGAAAGACGCCGGCCGATAGCTCCGTTCCAATCTCTCTCACAATCACCCGGGTGGAAGAGAGCTTGCTGAGACGCACCTTCAGGGCGCTGCGCATCGTGCCGAAACCGATGCCGCTCAACATCAGGTGGCAGGAGAACGGCGCTGCCGGCGTTCTGTCGGCGAGGTCGATCGTCCTCGATCTGTCGGCGATCCCTTCCGGGAGATACGCCGTGAAGCTGCAGGTAGGCGATGACACCAGAGCGGCGGCGTCGCGCGTCATCGAAGTGAAGTAGCCTTCAGCTCGTCCAGTCGCTTGCGGATGAAGCGGCGTTCGGGTTCCTGAGCCGCCAGGGCGAGCGCTATCTGGTAACTCTTTATCGATTCAGTTACGCGGCCCAGGCGCCGGCACATATCCCCCCGCGCTGCGTGCGCAAGGTGATAGTCGGCTAGATCTCCGCGCACCAGAATCGAATCGATCAGCGCGAGTCCCGTCGCGGGGCCTTCGCTCATGGCCACCGCCGCGGCGCGATTCAACTCGACGATCGGAGAAGGATCCGCTCGCAGCAAAACGTCGTAAAGACCGACTATCTGGCGCCAGTCCGTCGATGGCGCGTCACGAGCCTCGGCGTGTACTGCGGCAATCGCCGCTTGAAGAGTGTATGGCCCGAATCGATGGGACTGTATTGCCTGCTCTACGAGCTCTATCCCTTCGTCTATCTGACCGCGGTTCCATAGCGAACGGTCCTGATCGTCGAGCAGAATCATTTCTTCGGCGGCGTTTGTCCGTGCCGGTCGACGTGACTCGTGTAGCAGCATCAACGCGAGCAGCCCAACCACTTCGGGCTCCGGCAACAGATTCGCGACCAGTCTTCCCAATCTGATCGCTTCGCCAGAGAGATCGGCTCGGGTCAGCGTTTCACCGCTGGTAGCCAGGTAACCCTCGTTGAACACGAGATAAATCACATGGAGCACGCTGTCGAGGCGGTCCGGTAGGTCTGCTCGAGAGGGGATCTCGTAGGGGATTCGAGCTTCTCTGATCTTGGACTTGGCCCGCACGATTCGCTGTGCGAGAGTCGGCGGGGGAGTCAGAAAGGCATGCGCGACCTCCTCGGTCGTCAGACCGCACACTTCGCGTAGCGTCAGCGCGATCCGAGCGTCGGGAGCGAGGGCCGGATGGCAGCAGGTGAAAATCAATCGCAGCCGATCATCCTCGATGTCGTCGTCGTCCGCCGGTATCGGCTCCGCCGATTCGAGTCGATCGATCACGGCGCTGTCGATTTCCTCGAACCGCGCCGTGCGGCGCAAACGGTCGATCGCCTTGAAGCGTCCGGTGGATACGAGCCAGGCGCGTGGATTTCGCGGCACTCCCCCGGCTGTCCACTGTTCCACCGCCGCTGCAAAGGCATCATGGAGCGCCTCTTCAGCGAGGTCGAAGTCATCGAGCAGCCGAATTAGCGTCGCGAGCACACGCCGCGACTCGGTGCGATAGAGAGCATCGACCTCGTCGCGCACGGGTGTCACACCGTCGTCCCGCATTCACGCGGTGCTGCTCGCCAACGCTTCCGCCGGTTGCGACTTCACCTGATTGCGCTCGACGATCGGACGTACTTCGATCGAGCCAAACCTGGCGGAAGGAATTCTCGAGGCGACCTGGACCGCCTCGTTAAGATCCTTGGCTTCGATGAGGTATGCTCCGCCGAGCTGTTCCTTGGTCTCTGCGAACGGTCCATCGGTCGTCGAGACCTTGCCGTTGCGCGAGCGAACGGTGGTGGCGGCATCAGTCGGCTGGAGCTGGAAGCCAGCGACATACTGGCCATTTTTCTTGAGGTCCTCGGTGAGGGCGCCGTACTCGCTCATCACCTTGTCCAATTCCGGCTTGGACACCTGGGTGAATCTCTTCTCCTCCTCGTAAATCAGGCAAAGGTATTTCATCGTTCCTCCAGTTAATGGAAAGGGTTCTCGCTAGTTAGTCGGACGACATGCGGCCAAATCGACATCGACTTTTCAGGAAGTTGTCCCTTTCATGATTCCATTCCGGATCCGAACGGCCTTGTCGCTCGCACCAGGTATAGTGGATACCTGGGTAAAGGTTCGGGAGAACAATCGTACGGGCAGCTGAAGCGTCACCGTTTGGGCCCCTCTGCGAACAGCCAGCGGAAGCGCGGCCAGCGCAGTGCCCGCGTAGTGCTCCCGGAAGGTGCCGAACGAATCATCGCTGGTGATGGCAACGTCGCCGATTGAAAGAATGCGGTCTCCCACGCGCAGCCCGCTCGCCTCGGCGGCGCCGCCGGGGCTGATAGCCGTAACGGCGACTCCACCTGTATCCGTCGCGGTCGAAATTCCCAGACGCGGCTCGCGAATCGTGTCGATGCGGCTTTGCAGTCCCGCCAATCGCATCACCGAATCCATTGGCAGCGGCTCCCTTCCGTCGACGTACCTGCGGGCGAAGTCAGCGAATGATTTGCCACCTGCCGCGCGGCCGACTTCTCCCCACCAGTCTGCGCTGGTAAAGCCGCGCCCGTGCTTGTAGGTGTTGTTGTAGAGAGTCCGCATGACATGGTCCAGCGACGAGTGATTGTCGCTCGCATCGCGGATCATGATGTCGAGCAGGAACCCAATGAGAGCGCCCTTCGGGTAATAGAGCCCGCCACTACCATCGGTGGGAGCAATCCACGGCGAGAGCGACGCATCACTCACGGCGATTCCCGGCGCGCCGACAGTCTGGGCGATAAATCCGCCGATGCCGTTGAAGAATGCGGCACTGTCGGTGATGCCGCCCCGAATCATTCCAAGCTCTCCGTAATAATCAGTCACGCCTTCACTGACCCAAAGCCAGGTCGTCGGCTGAGCGTCGTCGTAGCGATAGGGAACCATGTCTGCGGGCCGCAGTCGCTTCACATTCCAGGCGTGAAATCCTTCGTGCGAATAAAGGCCGGGCAGATACCCCGCATCGAGCTGGGAGGTCAGGACCTCGTCGACCTGTGAGCTCTGGTGCTCCAATCCGCCGCCGT
>JBJMOT010000078.1:0-14972 GCA_045803585.1 Gemmatimonadaceae bacterium | reverse complement strand
TCGCTCCGCCGAAGCGGTGGCGGAAGTCGAGTCCGCCCGCGTACGCCGCACGATGCAGGTCGGCTTCCGTTGTGCCGAGGTTGAACCGATTCACAGCGGTCAGCATTCCGCCGACCGCTGTTTTCCCCGCGCGCAAATCCTGCTGCGCACGCACTACCATATAGCTCGTCGCGGGCTCGACGAGGGTGCGGAAATCTCTGCCGAGGCTGTCGCGCACGTCCGCAAATGCGGCTGCAGTGACTGCCTCCATCGCTCCCAGTGACAGGCCGCCGGCCGTCTTGCCGGACACTTTCGCCGCTCCGAGTATCGTCGTCAGTCCTGGCTGCCTGGCAAATCCGCCGCTCGAATCGGCGATTATCTGGGGCGCGCGCCCGATGCGCCGCGGGTAAAAGAGAACTTCATCGGGGCTTTCGTAGATCGAGAGCGCGAACAATCCTCCGTTCTCGACGAAGAACGGCCGCCGCTCCTGAAACGTCGTCTCGATTCCCGAGATGTTCACTTCCGACGGATCGGCCTCCACCTGGCCGAAGTCGGGATGCACGGTAAGGTCGAGAGTGAGACCGCGACCGAGCCCGAGCTTGGCGTCGACACCGGCGGCGCTCTCGAGCGCCGTACGCTCGAAGAAAGGATTGGCGGGGTTGCCGACGGCGCGGGTGACGCTGCTGCTCACATATGGAATGATCTCGCGCCGGCGCACCGACGACGGCAGGTCGATGTCTGCCAGATCACCGAACCGCGATACCTCTCTGCTCTCCCCGATCGGGACCGGCGCCCAGCTCGACCATTCCTGCAAGCGTCCAATGTTGCGATAGAAGTTGATGCCCCACGTTGCCGGTTTACCGGCCGTCGCGGAGTAGTTGATCTGCGAAAGCGGGATCCTGAACTCGGCAGACCATCCGAGCGAGTCGCGCGCGACCGCGACATCCCAGACGGCGTCCCACGTCGGGTCACCGTGAATATCGTCGTAGTGGTAAACGTCGAACTTGACGCCGGCGGGAGTCACCCCGAACTCATACGCAGTGCGGCGATCGTGAAAGCCGTCGATCAACACCTGTAATTGATCCGAATTGATCACCTGCATGTCTCGGCGCATCAATGGAGCGGAAATGCTGTCGGGGGAGTCGAACGCGCGGATCCCGACGTAGAGCGCATCGCCGACAAAGAGCACTCGCGCCTCGGTTCGGTGCGCCGAGGGACCACCGTTGTGCGGATAGTTCTGCGTGAAGTCAGTGGCGACGGGGACGGTCGCCCACACAGCGTCGTCGAGGTGCCCGTCGATCTTTGGCGCTGCCACCGTTTTTGTGGCCCGCAACACGCGAGCGCCTGCGTTACTCGACTCGGCTGCAATGTTGGGGGCGGCCGCAGCAGAAGGGAGGCCTGATTGCTGCTGCAGTTGGAGAACGGCCAGAACAAACAACACGGGGATAGCTCCTACTAATAATCTAGTAGAAACTATCCCCCTGCCATATTGCTGTCAACTAAAGAACTAGTAGGTAACCGAAATGGTGACCTTGTGCGTAGTGGCGACTCTGTGTGACGATGAGTGGGACATGTCGGCACCCATAAAGCCGAGTGATTCCAGGATACAGTGAAGCGCGCCGGGTTCCGGCACGAAGGCAGCGGTGGCGATGAGGATGCCGGCGACGAGCCCGAGACGAGCCGCGCGCATCCTCCCGGATCTCCGAACGGCGGTGATCACGCGGAGCCGCTCCTCGAGGGAAGACATCGGACTCGAAAGCGCGGGGAGTGCGAGACTGCACCCTGACGCGCGAGAGCCAGCCTCCAGCAACAGGAGTCCGTAGGTGTGCCGGTCGGGGCCGCGTCTCAGCACACGCGAATCGCAATCGACTTCCACTGCCAGGCGAAGACGGCGGGCAATCCACCACACGGCTGGATTCCAGGGCTGCGCCACGGTGACGATGAGCGTCAATGCATTGAGGAGGTGATCGCCCGCGCGCTGGTGCTCCAGCTCGTGGGTGACGATGAGGGACCGCACGCGCTCACTCTCGGCGAGCGCCCACTTCGGCACGACGATCACGCTCTTGATGAAGCCGACGATGGCGGGTCCTTCGACCTCGGAGATCAGAACTGGATGGCCATCCATCGAAGTGGCCAGCCAATCCCTGCGCCGCCGAATCAGCCGAAAAATGCCGACCGCGAATATCGTTGCGACCAGCGCAGATGCGGCCCAGAGCGAAGGAGAGAGAATCCGATCCCAGTGCCCGAGTGAGTCGTAGTAATTCATGTAACTCGCGGCCGGGCCATCGAGCCACGTCGGTCCGTGCCGCCGCGGGATCAGCCGAGTGGCTGCCCCGACGAACTCGAACGTTGCCAACGTGCTCGTCCCGATCGTCGCAATCATGGCGGAAAGCCAGATCCAGCGGCTGGGAATACCCACCGAGCGCGCGGCGTTTTCGAGGGCGTGCGCCGCCAGCGCGCAAAGCGTCCCGAACACGATACTGTAGAACATCCATCCGATCATCGCGTTGTCTCCTTGAGCCGCGCGTCCAGCAACTGGCGCATGCGCTTGAGCTCTTCGGGTTTCACCTTCCTCCCGGAGACCAGCTGCGTGAGAAGCAGCTCTGCCGAGCCGGAAAAGACCTTGTCAGTGATTCGGTGCAGGGCCGACTGTCCAGCGGCGGCGCGGTGCACCAGAGGGGAGTAGCGATGGGCTTTGCCTTCCTCGCGGTGCCCGACGTACCCCTTTGCCTCGAGCGTGCGAAGGACCGTGAGGACGGTGGTGTAGGCAAACTCTTCGTCGAGAGCCTCCCGCACTTCCGCGACCGTCGCCGATCCCTTGTCCCACAGGATGGACATTACATCCAGCTCGCGCTCAGTGAAGGACACGTCCATTGCAGTTCCTACGTAAGAATTAGTTAATACTGCAGGAGGGTTGAGGTTCTGTCAACTAGGAAGCTAGTAGGCCAGAGTTTGACCGTTCGAGCGGTTCAGCTGAAAAGAACGATGCAGCAAAGAGGCGCCTTACTCTATACCCGCGCCGCATTTCCACTTCACCCGGACGTTGGTAAGGAAGCACGCAGTGCGGTCGCCGAGTATCGAAACGATAAACCTTTCATTGGTTACGTTGAGTGCGGTCTGGGCTCGCACGGCGCCACCATTGTGCTCACCGGTCCAATGCAGGCAACCTCGGAACTCGACTGAATCGGAGACTGTCCTGCTTCAAATGGTGCGCCTTCTTTAGCCGCTGCTAGCGCGCCGGCTGTTGGCCTAGTTAGTGAGACTCGCCGTGGTCCAGACCACGATTGTCGCGCAGTTGTGGCCGCCCTGATTGAAATAGGCCGGCGCCCCTCCGCCCTGATAAACCTCGATCCCAAGTATGCTGCTTTTGTTCAGCGATGCGTTGATCTGTCGCGCGGTCTCGATTGCTATCTTGGCGAGCATCTGGTTGCCGGCCGAATCCTGAGGTCTTCCCGTGCCCATGGATTCCAGCGCTCCGTTACCCCACGGCTGTCCGTCCACAAAATATTGGACGCAACCATGCGTACTGTTCAAAATGCTTCCGCCGGCACGTGGGCTGGTTACGACGTCATCCCCATACTTGTCGATACCGACCCGCAGGCCGGGGATGCCTCGCAGCAGATCGGTGAACTGAAAATCGCTTTTCGTGGCTATTTGTTCGCTTGTCAGAAAGTGCCCGACGCTATGCTGCGATCGTTGTGTAAATCCGACTCGATCGAGTGAGCGGTCCCGGGCCGTCGCCGTAACGGTCACGGTAGGTAATACGGGAGTTGGACTATCGGGCGACTGACCCCGTAAATCCATCGGGTAGCCAACGACGACCACGAGTCCAAGGGGGGCCAAAAGCGATCGATGTTTCAGACTTCACTCCTTGGGCGCGGTCCGAGACAGAAAGGCCAAATTCAAGTTCTCTGCGTGAACATACCGCCTGACTGCCAAAACGGGGACACCTTTGATTCAAGATGTCCCCGTTCTACCGGATCACTAACAGTACTAAATCAGGTGCAGACAATCGTACCGGTCGAGTTGTCGCAGGTCTTCGCAGACTGCGAGTGCGAGGCAGTGGCCGACCACGTCTGGGGCGGGCCCGCTACGATCGCGGCGGTGATGGTCACGTTCTGCGACGGCGTGAAACCGTTGAGCGGAGTCGCCATCGTGGCCGTGCCTGCGAAGTACGCGCCGTTGTTGTCGGCGGCATACTGCTCTTCGTAGGTGGCGAGGTTACGCATGTCGGACTTCATCGCGGCGACGTACGCCTTGTCCTTTGTATTTGCGAACTTCGGAATCGCGATCGCGGCAAGAATACCGATGATCACGACTACGATCAAAAGCTCGATGAGGGTGAAACCCTTCTTGTTGGTGCGCATTTGAGGGATTCCTGAGATTGAGTTATTTGTACGCCTCAAAGATGCGCCTCCCTTTGTGACGGTTCCGTTAATCGAACGTGACAGAACGTTCATAAATGGGCGAAACAGACGTTATCGCGTAACAGCCCCCAACAGCGCTCGTCTTAAGGGTGCAGTTGGGGAAAAGACCAGCACGAATTCCGGGTCGCGGATTCCTGCTGGTCTTTTCGTTTCCACGGGCGGCCCGCCGCGCTATGTTGGTGAGCATGAGGGTCGTCTGGCGGGTCATCGGAATCCTCGCAATCGTTGCCAGGGCAGGGCAGTCGCAGAGCGCTACGCCGAGTGATCTCCCGTTTCGGCCCGTGGACTACGACGTCCGCATCGACCTCCCCGATTCCGGCGCGACGATCAACGGCGATGCGACTCTGACTCTCACCAGCGCAGTAGTAGTCGACACTCTCAAGCTCGATCTGATCAAGCTCCACGTCCAGCGCGTGGATGTCGACCGGCGCGCTGCAAACTTTGCCCGCACCGATTCCACGATTGTCATCCCGATCCCGCGTAACACTCCGTCGCGGTTCACCGTGCGGGTGGTCTACGATGGACCGGTCACCGACGGCCTGATCGCGCGGAGGGACAGCGCGGGCAGGTGGACGTACTTCGGCGACAACTGGCCGAACCGCGCTCGCTACTGGATCCCGAGCATCGATCGCCCCGATGCGAAGGCGACAGTCTCCTGGACGGTCACCGCGCCGCCCACCCAAACGATCGTCGCCAACGGCAAGCTCGTAGAGAGTAGAATTCTGCAGATGGCCCAGCAGCGACGAGTGCTTTCGCGCTGGAGAGAATCGAAACCGATCGCGCCGTACCTCATGGTGATCGCCGCGGCGCCTCTGACCAAGCTCGAGCTCGGCGAGACGGCCTGTGGATTGGCCGAGCTCGCGCGGTGCGTGCCGCAGTCGGTGTATGTCGCGCCGGAGCAGCGGAATATCCTGCCGGGCGCGTTCGCCGAGGCCGGCGACATCGTCCAGTTCTACGCATCCCTCATCGCGCCGTTTCCCTACGAGAAGCTGGCGCACCTCCAGTCGGAGACGCGGTACGGTGGAATGGAGAACGCCAGCGCGATCTTCTACGCCGACGCGCTCTTCCATCGTAACGCCATGTCCGAGGGATTGATCGCGCACGAGACAGCGCACCAATGGTTCGGCGATGCCGTCACCGAACGCACCTGGCCGCACGTCTGGCTATCTGAAGGCTTCGCGACTTACTTCGCAGCGCTTTACACCCAACACGCGCATGGCGACAGCGCGTTCCGCGCCGAGATCCGGCGGCTTCGAGATCAGGTTGTTTCGGATACTGTCGTGGCCCGCAAACGGCCGGTGATTGACACCACTGAGACGGATCTGCTCGCGCTCCTCAACGTCAACAGCTACCAGAAGGGCGCGCTCGTCCTCCACATGCTGCGCTCAGATGTTGGCGACTCCGCTTTCTTCCGCGCGCTCCGCGATTACTACTCGACACATAAGGACGGCAACGCGGACACCGATGATCTGAGGCAGTCCTTTGAACGCGTAACGGGTAAGGATTGGCGTACCTTTTTCAACCAATGGCTGCGTCGACCGGGCTATCCACAGCTGAACGTGACGTGGAGCGATGTTCCGCAGCAGGGAACCGTGCTCAAAGTCTTCCAGTTCTGGGGTGTCTTTGGATACTTCGAGGTTACACTGCCGGTAGTCGTACTTTACACCGATGGCACGCGTCGATCGTTGAAGATCCCCGTTGCCGGTAATGAGACAACTTTGCGTATCGACGCGCCCGGAACACAGGTGCAACAGGTGCTCGTCGATCCCGATGCGACGCTACTGTTCTGGAACATGCCCAAACTCGCTCCTCCCGACTGATGGATCTGAATAGGCGACGGTTTCTCCAGGTTGCCGCGGTCGGCGTTATCGCGGGCATCGCCAGTGCGCGCTATCGTCGCCTGACCTCGCACGATGGCCCAGTCGATCGACCGGAGCTCCTACTCATGCTCGGACCGGATCGCGTCCGGGAGCTCGGCACCAACTATCGATCGGTGACCCCGGCCGAGAACAACGCGGACGCACTGCGTGAAGCGCTGGCCGATGGGCAGGCACGGCCGTTTTTCGGCCGCAAACCAATCGCGGATATGGTACGGGACGACTTCGCCGACGGTCGCACCGTGGTTGTCGATGGCTGGGTTCTCTCGGTCACGGAAGCGAGACAGGCCGCTCTGTTCTCCGTCCGGACATCACCGCTTTAGCGGCGTACAACATTGCACACCGACGCGAGAACGCTGGAGAACGATACCGTCCTCGACGGCGATCTCTGCATCGTCGGCGCGGGTGCCGCTGGAATTACGATCGCTCGCGAATTCGCCAACACTCCCGTCAAAGTCATCCTCCTCGAAGGCGGCGGCTTCGAGTTCGAGCAGCAGATGCAGGATCTCTATCGCGGCGAGATCGTCGGCCAACCTTACTTTCCGCTCCAGGCGGCGGCCCTCCACTACTTCGGTGGCACCACCAATCACTGGGCCGGGTTCTGCTCGACGTACGATGACATCGATTTCGAGAAGCGCGACTGGGTACCGCACAGCGGCTGGCCGATTCGTCGCGCTGATCTCGATCCGTTCTACGCCCGCGCCCAGCCCATTCTCGATCTCGGTCCGTACAAGTACGACGCCGCTGACTGGAAAATGGGAGATGCTGCTCGCGTCCCTCTGATCGCCGACTCGCGGTCCTTCTCCACCAAGATGTGGCAGTTCAGTCCACCGACTCGTTTCGGCACCAAGTATCGCAACGACATCGTCAACTCGCCTAACATCCATCTCTATACCCACGCCACGGTCGTCGAAGTCGAAGCCAACGATGGTCTGAGCGCCGTTCAATCCGTGCGAGTCCGCGGCTTCGATAGAAAAGAGCTGCGCGCGCGCGCGAAACGTTTCGTGCTCGCCTGCCACACCATCCAGAACGCCCGCCTCCTTCTCGCCTCCAACGCCAGGGCCCGCACCGGACTGGGTAATGGCAACGATCTCGTCGGGCGCTATTTCATGGAGCATTTCGAGATGCCGAGCGGCGAGCTGGCGCTGGCAAACCCCGAGACGACGAAGACCAAGCTCTACGCGCTGGAGGGTCTCGGCGGACCACCCCGCGGGGAGCTCGCCATCACTGCCGCCGCGCAGCGGGAGCATCGCGTCCTCCACGGCACCGCGTCGGTGGAAGCAGGGAATTACGGCGATCCGGTGAAAAGCACTTTCCAGTTCATCGACACTGTGATGATGAACGCACAGCGAGCGTGGCGGAACGGAGGCATGAAAGGCCCGCCGCCAATGGCCGCGGCTTCCGCGGCGACCGCGCCGAGGGATGCGACCCCGCGATTTTACCATCTGACGACACGGCAGGAGCAGGCACCCAATCCGGATTCGCGCGTAACTCTCAGCGATGAGAAGGACGCGCTCGGCGTTCCGCGCGCGAAACTCGATTGGCGCCTCACCGATCTCGACAAGCGGTCGATGCGGACTTTCTACGAGCTACTTGGCAGAGAGATGGGCCGCACCGGAACCGGCCGGGTGCAGCTTCGCGAGTGGCTACTCAGCGACGACAAGACGTGGCCGAGTTTCATCAGCGGCGGCTGGCATCACATGGGAACGACGCGGATGTCCGACGATCCGAAGCAGGGCGTCGTCGATGCCAACTGCCGAGTGCACGGCCTGAGCAATTTGTACATTGGTGGCGCTGCGGTTTATCCGACGGCGGGGGCGGTGAATCCTACCCTGACTCTGGTGGCGATTAGCCTGCGGTTGGCCGATCATCTAAAGGATCGAGGGCTCTAACTAAGTGCGTCTATGAACGCGGACTAGTCGAGGACATAAGACTCGAGGGCTTGGCCCTCAATCCTCGATTAGTCCGCGTTCATAAATGCCGTTGGTTAGAGCCCTCGGTCGTCAAGCAATCGCCGAGACGACGTGGGCGCGCAACGGAATGCGCAGCGGCTTGTCCCCATATCGCTCTGCCAGCGTTCTCGCCGCCAGGTTCTCGATCTCGGCGAGGCGTTCGGGGGCTCGCTCCATGATGACATTGATGCACGGATTGCCGCCGATCAATCCGATCGCCGCTTCAGCCGCAGAGGGCGTCTCACCCGTCATGTCGATCGTTTCGATCTCCATGTTGGCAAAGCCGGCAGCCGTCACGACTCTCCTGATCTCCGCCACATCGTGAAAGCCGAAAGGCAACTGGTAGAACGCCGGCGGATCGATTTCGAAGCTCGCCCGCATTGCATTGTGGGCGGTCTTGCCGTGCGGGTTGGCGTCGATCTCGTCCCAGGTGTTGAAGAGTAGAGTGCCACCGCCTTTGAGTACGCGAAAGAATTCGCGAAGTCCCTTCACCCTGTCCGGAAAAAACATCACGCCGAACTGACAAACGACGGCGTCGAATTCGCCGTCGGAGAAGGGAAGGTCGAGAGCGTCGGCCTGGCGGAAGGTGACGCGCGGCTCTGCGCCAAACTTCTCCCGTGCGAAAGCGAGCATCGGCTCATTGAGATCGGTAGCCGTCAGGTGACTTTCTGTGGGAAGCACATCGAGGATTTGCCGAGTCGCTATGCCGGTGCCCGCGGCAATCTCGAGAATTCTGCGCGGTCGGATTCTGGCGATCCGCTGAGCCAGGTCGCGGGCGAACGGCTCGAAGAGGAAACCGAGATATCGATCGTACACCCCGGGAATCGTTCCGGCAAAGCGGACATCCGAAGCGGCGATAGATTGCGAGGCTAGTGGCGATGACTCTCCCATGTGGTTGGCAAGATAACCTGCCGCCGCGAAATGACGATCGGCGAGAACGTACGGCTCGTGCCAGCGGTCGGCGGGAATCGTTTGTCGATACGCTTCGGCGGCCTCATTGACGATCGCGTAAATGCGATCGCGCTCAGCATCCGAATGTTTCGCTCAAACTTTCCGCAACCTGAACGCCACTGCGTCCCACAGCTGGAACGGCCGATCCCCAACCTGAACGACCTGAAAACCATTCTTACCCGCCAGCGCCCGCACTTCGGCGGCGTCAGCGTCGCTGTCTTCAGAGTATGAGTAGTTGAGGATTACCAGCTCTTTCCCGGGGCGGAGTACGCGCGCCGAGTCGGCGACGAACTGCTCGACGAGCGCGTAGCCCGATTGACGGAGATACGGAAAGCTGTCGACTGCGATGGCGACATCGAAGGTGGCGTCGGCGATGCCGGTCAAGCCGCGACCATCGCTCTTCAACACCGTCACGTTTGGCAGGCCGGCGCAGCGGCGCTTAGCCGCTTTCACCATCTCCGCCGAGACATCAATGCCCGTAGCGCTCGCCACAATCGGTGACACCGCGACGAGCAGGCGCCCGATGCCACAGCCGATGTCGAGCAGATCGGTGTTGCCCGTCACCAGTCCCCACCCGCGCAGCCGCGAAACTATCTCGTTCGTTGCCTGCAGCAGCAGCTCCGGATTGCCGAGGGAGTAAAGTGCGACGCTCGCTTCTTCCGATTGTTGTACCGACCAGTCGAAAAGTCGCTCGGAAAACGCAATTCCTTCCTCGACCGTGCGCGCCGGCTTTGACGAGTCGACCTCGGCGCGGAGCATCCCTGCGATTTTCTCGACTCCTGAGGCGTTGGCTCTCATGAGCTGGGACAATTCGCGCGCGCGTCGATGAGTGGCGGAGCCTGGCGAATCTCTCTCGTGCTCGCGGCCGGCGCCGGCCACCGTTGCGCGGACGGAGTCTGCGTCTTCGGTTTCGATGAGCAAATGCATCAATGTCACCGGCGCCGAGATCTCGCCGCGGAAATATCGCGCCAACACTGTCTCTACGTCTGTCACGGAATCAGCCCCAACTGACGCATCTTGTCGATGTCCCTCTCGATGAGCCGAACGCCGATGTCGTTTCGATACCGGGAGTTCGGGATTACCACTTTTCGCACGCGGCGGTACGCGGTCTCGCGCGCTGCTTCGATCGAATCGGCGACGGCTGTCACCACCATTATGTAGCCTATCATCCCCGCGGTGACTAGCTGACCTTCGCGCGTATCGACTTCGCCGTAGTGCAGCGATTGTCTGTCGACTTCGTCGAGATCGTCGGTGAAACAGATCGGCCTGCCCTTGCCCAGTGCGTCGTATCCGTGCGAGTACGGAAACGGCGGCACCGTGATCACCACGCCGACTGAATATCCGTCGTGGGTCGGGAACTGATTCCCATCGCGACGTATCAGCGAACGAAAGATATCATCCCAGCCGCAGCGGTGCAGCGAATCGAGGATCGGGAAACCAGGATACCCGAACCGGCACGTGAATTCGAGCGGCCAGACCCCATCGTCGTTGACGATGGTGTTGAGATTGATGTAGCCGCAATACCCAGACTCCCTCAGCAACGGAGCCATCCGCGCCAGACTCTGCTCGAACATCCGCTCGGCGCGCCGATAAGTCACAACGGTCCCCATCTCGCCGGTGAGCTCACCGATATCTCCCGGGAAGAACCGCTTGTGCTCCCAGTCGAGGTTTGCGGGCGAAAGAAATTCTTTGCCGTTGAAGAAGGCGCCGACTCCGACCTCGACTCCGCTGAGATGATCCATCAGCACGAACGAAGGAGCTTCGCCTATGGGCCAAGTACGTTGAGTGCCACGAAGGAGTGCGACCATGTCGTCACCGGTGTCCGTCGCGCCAACGTACGAGCGTGTGGAAGACCATTCGCTGCCATTGAGTTTGAACACGTAGCGCGTGCGGGTGCGCTGCACGAAGGCGATGGCGTTGTCAAAGTCGGTGAATTCGTGCGACTTCGCCGTGCGAAGACCGAGATCCGTCAGCACCGCCTGTCCGTAAGCGCGATCGTTCTCCAACCGGTCGCCGAGCGCGCTGCCACCGATGACGTTGAATCCGTCCGAGCGCAGTTCGTCCTGGACGTCGCCGAGCGAGGCGGTCTCGAAGAGAATCACACCGTCCTCTCCGGCCTGGCGAATCCAATCGAGCTCGGCGCGCCAGTCATCGGTGAAGTGGAGCATCCCGCGCATGACATCGTTGCCCTCGGAGTCCGCGGCGTGCACGCGGACATCGTGTCCCGCCGACTGGAGCCGTAGATACATGTCGCCGAGGTCGACGGTGTCACCGATGCCGAGAAATCTCATGGTAGCGCACCGTGGAGCATGACTCGGAGCTCGAGCTCATCCCAGCGGGAGAGCAAGTAACGGTGGAGACGGGAAGCGGGAAGCGGACAACTGATGCGGGAAGCGGGATGCGGGAAGCGGGATGCGGGAACTGCGTGTTCGGTGAAGGCACGCATGCCGTCGCGGGCGAAATCCTCGCACATCTGACGAACGAATTCAGCGCACTGGCTCGTATAGTCAGCCACATCCCGCTTCCCGTCTAACACTTCCCGCTTCCAGCTTCCCACTTCCCGCCTGAAGGCCCCCGCAAAAAGCAAATACGCAAACCGCGCTGCCCCATCGGAAGCAACGATTGCGAGCGTCTCTGGCTGCTCGTTGATGTAGCAGTTGTCGAGATCGCGCAGGTACGAGTGGACCGAGCCGGAGTAGTCGCCGTCGGCGATGACAGCCACGTACAGATCTGTCAGCTCGTATCCGCTACGCTCGGCGCCGACGACGATGGCGGCGGGATCGGAGAGACTGCACCACGATAGCGCCAGCGCACCTGGTTTAACGAGTTGCGCCAGCTCGAGCGTGCGCAGAAGGTGCCCGGTTCCATGCGCACCGGCACCGGCTTCGATCTGCATGGTCGTTCCAGGTGGCTCGGGAACGTACGGCGGATTACAAACCAGTAAGCCGGGTTGCTCGGTTTCGAGGAGGCGCAGCGTCTTCTCCGACCACAGATCAGACCGCGCGAATCGGCAGCGATCCTTTAAACCGAGGGCGCGGGCATTCTGGTCCGACACCTCGACGGCTTCGTCGTCGACGTCGAGGCCAAGGAGAGTCGCGCGCGAATCATCAGTCAATAGACGCAGACCAACCAATCCACTTCCAGAAGTAAGCTCGGCGATGGGAAAGCGCTCCCCCGTTGCTCGATGGAGTCGACACCGCGCTGCGTCGGCGGCACAAACGCAAAGGAGTGTGTCTTCCGGAGAGAAGAACGCGCTGAACCGGAATGGCGGAACGAATGGTTCCAGCCGCCACGCCTCGTCGAGAAGCGAATTCATTGCTGAAGGCTCACGTTTTGCAAAACACACAACATCAAACGGAACGGAATGCAAGCACCGAACCGTGAAGAATTCCACTTCTATATGCTGAAGTCGATCGAGCTACCCAACGTCGCCCTCGTAAAAAGGTCTGCCAGCGCGCAGTCAACCGACTCGCTCGCCGATCGTCTCGCCATACTACTGGATTCATCCGATCTCGACGCCGAGCTCGATCGGGACGTCGGACTCGAGGAGAGGCTGATCCATTTGGCGCGCGATCTTGCCGGGGCTGCCTATCCCGTCGGCAAAACCACCGACCGTCGCACCGCTCCGTGGATCGATCATGGCGCGCGCTCGGATTTTCATCGTGCGCTGCTCGTTCTCTACAAGCAGCAGGTTCAGATCGCTCCGAGTGGTCGCAACACTTATCAGTTCCATCCGTTCGCCTGCAGGATAATGCGCGAGCTGGAACGACCGTGGGAGCAGGAGCTGCTTCGCCGTGCTCACCGGGATTCCAGTTTCACGCTCGGCGATCTCCCGAGTGATCCCGGGGAATTTGCGCGCTGGTACCAGCTCGCCGCGTTCGGTCATCCGCTTTACGAGCACGATCTCTACACATTCCTTGCGTCGGAGGCGACCCGATCGCAACTCGAATGGTTTCTGCGGATGGAATGCGCCGGCGAAGCTGCATTCGACGATCTGGTCGCGCTCGCGCAGGTCGGTACGCGCGGCGAAGTGAAGATGGAGATGGCGAGCAACTACTGGGATGAGATGGGACGCGGCCGAGACCAGGCCGTTCACACCCATCTTTTTCACCAGCTGATCGACGATCTCGGGATTTCCGCGCCGGACGCGAGCGAGCTGCCGTGGGAAGTTCTGTCGGGGATCAATCTGATGATCTGGAGCTGCATCCACCGACGCAACGTCTTCCGCGCGCAGGGCGTGCTGGGCGCGGTGGAGCTGCTCGCGCCGCAGCGCTGCACTCGTGTGGTGCACGGCGCCACTCGTCTCGGAATTCGGAAGAAGACAGTAGTGTATTATGGCGCTCATGCGATTATCGATGTCGGTCACGCCGAGGGATGGCTCAGCCACGTGATCGAAGCCCAGGTGCGGGAATTTCCGGAAGCGAAGATTGGCATCGCCGAAGGACTGCTGGCGCGCGCGGATGCGAGTCTGGACTACTTCGATTATTGTCTCGCCAGTGCCGGTGTCCCCCACCCGTCGGCACCTTAGACGTTACTCGCGGTTATTTTGCAGCCGATGCCCGCTCAACTCGGACTCGGCACCGCCGCCCTCGGACGCCCTGGGTACATCAATCTGAATCACGCCGCCGACCTTGGCGGCGACTACGCTCCGGGGGCCATGGAGCTTCGCGCGCACTCTGTGCTTGATGCAGCGTTCGGGTCTGGTGTGCGGTACTTCGATGTCGCGCGGTCGTACGGGAGAGCAGAGGAATTTCTCGCATCATGGCTCGATGAGCGGCGGATCAAACCGGGCGAGGTAGTCGTTGCGTCGAAGTGGGGATACACCTACACCGCCGGTTGGTCGACCACCGCCGAGCAGCACGAGATAAAGGATCACTCACTCGCCAACTTTACGCGCCAGTTTTCAGAGACCATCGAGCTACTCGGCAGACATCTGTCGGTTTATCAGATCCATTCCGTGACCGCCGAGGGCAGGACGCTGGATGATGAGGCGCTGATTGATGCGATCGCGCGGTTGAGAGAGAAGGGGATTAGAGCAGGACTGACCGTCAGCGGCCCGGGCCAGGATGTCGCGATTAGACGGTCTCTCGAACTGCATCGCGACGGCGAGCGGGTGTTCGATTCAGTGCAGGCGACCTGGAATCTTTTCGAGCGAAGCGCCGAGCCGGCGTTGAGTGAGGCGCATGGGGCGGGGATGAGGGTGGTCATCAAAGAGGCACTCGCCAACGGCCGGCTCACTAACGGAAATCGGGACGGCGACGGGACCCTTTCACCGCCTCTCGAACGTATCCGGCGGATCGCCCAGGACCGCTCCACTACTATAGATATGCTGGCGATGGGTGCCGCCCTGGCGCGACCGTGGGCGGATATCGTCCTCAGCGGAGCCGCGACGGTCTCCCAGCTCCAATCGAACGTCGCCGCACTCGACCTTATCTACGGTACGGAGTTCGACGACGAACTAAGTGAATGTTCGGTGAGCTCCGCTGATTACTGGCGCACGCGGGCCGGCTTCACCTGGAATTGATCTCACCCTCCTCCCGCATCCCGCATCCCGCCTACCGCACCTTCTCCAAGAAGAATCTTTCGAATGTGTTTCCGTCGATCCCTATCGGGCGGCCCATCATTCCAAATCCGAAAACGGTGACGCCCTTGTCGGTCGGACTCTGGTACGTCGATCGATTCATGAACGCGCCTTCGAACGCTTCGGTGCGATGAGAGCGGACGTGTAGGAGCTTTGGCTCCAGTGACGCCATTAGTCCCATTTACAATTTGCTGAATGATGCTCG
>JBJMOT010000077.1:0-18715 GCA_045803585.1 Gemmatimonadaceae bacterium | reverse complement strand
TGCGGGGACCGACCTCGCCTCAACCGCCGCGTTCTCAACCGACGTGGTGCTCAATCCGGGGCCGATCACCATCGCCCAGGTCGCGCAGCTGTATCCGTATGAGAACACGCTTCGGGCGGTACGAATCTCGGGCAGGCAGCTGAGGGACTACCTCGAGTTCAGTGCGCGCTATTATCGCACGCCGCCGTCTCCGAGCGCGCCGCTGCAGTCCGACTCGACGATTCCGGGCTACAACTTCGACGTCGTATCTGGAGTCGATTATGTGATCGATGTCAGCCGGCCGATCGGATCGCGGATCACGCGGCTCGAGTATAAAGGCCGGCCGGTCCAGGATACAGATAGCTTTACGATGGCCCTGAACAACTACCGACAGACCGGTGGCGGCGGCTACGCAATGCTGAGCGGCGCGCCAGTCATTTACGACAAGCAGCAGGAGATCAGGCAGCTCCTCATCGACGAGGTGAAAGCGCGCGGCACGCTTAGTCAGGCCGACTACTTCAGGCAGAACTGGGCGTTGGCCCGGACTTCCAGCGCATCGCAGGCGGGTCTTCCCCCAGTCAATCCGGTCGTTCCTTCCGCGGTGACGAGCTCTCGGCCGGCGTTTCCGACAGGCACCCGTTTCCTGCGGATCATCGCCACGAACGATTTTCACGGCGCGCTGGAGCCGCGTCCCGATGCCAATGGAGTGAGGCGTGGCGGCGCGGCTTACGTTGCAACCGCGATCGAACGCGCCCGCAGCGAATGCGTTCCACGCTGCGAGACTCTGCTGCTCGACGGCGGTGATATGTTCCAGGGTACGCCGGCTTCGAATCTCAACTTTGGCCGCCCCGTCGTCGACTACTACAATCGGATGGGCTACGCCGCTGCGGCGCTCGGCAACCACGAGTTCGACTGGGGCATCGACACTCTGCGCGCGAGGATGCGTCAGGCGAAGTACGCCATCCTTGGCGCGAACGTCCGTTACACGAACGGGCAAGACGTCGAATGGATTCGTAACGACACCATTGTCACGCGTGGTCGGACGAAAATTGGGATAATCGGACTTTCGACTGTTACGACGCCGACCACGACGCGGGCGGGTAACGTTGTCGGTCTCCGCTTCGACGATCCCGCGCCGATTGTCGATAGCATCGGTCGCGTGCTGCGAAAACGAGGCGCGAACTTCATCGTTGTAATCGCGCACGCCGGAGCAAACTGCGGTCGAGATGGAGCAACCGAGTGCAGCGGCGAGATCATCAACTTCGCACGCAATCTCACGACAAAGGTCGATGCAATCGTGAGCGGTCACTCACACACCCTGATCAACACCGACATCAAGGGCACACCAGTCGTTCAAGCCCGCAATATGGGGCGCGCCATCGACGTCCTGGATATCGCTCTCGACACCTCGATCAACATCCCGGTAAGGCACGAAGTGAGGGAGCTGGCCGTCGATACGCTGCGTCCCGATCCCGCGATCGATTCTATTGTTCAGCGCGCGGTTGCTCGTGTGGCGCCAATTGTGAACCGGCGCATCGCGACGATTCCTGTCACGCTGGCGCGTCAGGGGCCGCAATACCCGTTAGGCAATCTGATCGCTGATGCCCAGCGCTGGGCAGGGAAGGGTGACGTCGCGATCATGAACAACGGAGGCATTCGCACCGAGTTGCGCGCAGGCGAAGCGAACTATGGTTCGCTGTTCGAGATCCAGCCATTCGGCAACACACTCTATTCGCTGATGATGACCGGGGCGCAGCTGCGCGGACTCATCGAGGCCATGCTTAGCAAGAACACCGTCGACGATCACGTCAGCGGCCTCACCATCAAATACGACCGCTCGAAGCCGAAGGGTGCGCGGCTCGTGTCGGCAAGCATGCGCGACGGTACTCCGCTTGACGATGGGAAGACCTATAACGTGATCGTCAACGACTTCCTGGCGACAGGAGGGGAGGGTTATGATGCCGGCAAGCGTGCGACCACCTCGCGCCCGCTCAATATCGTCGATCTCGATGCGCTGATCGACTATCTCAAGGCCATGCCGGAGTCGGTGAGCGCACCGCAGGAGATCCGCATCGCTCCGGTGTCGCAGTGATCGATACAATACGGGTATATGTGAATGCCAAGGCAGTGGATGTGGACGCCTCTGGAACGGCGCTCGACGCAGTCGAGAAGCTGGATCCAGTGCAGGCAGCCGCCATTCGCAATGGCGAGCGGCTGATCACCGACAGCCGCGGAATAGTCACCGACAACGCGACACCGCTGCACAATGGAGCGATATTTCGGGTCGTGCGATCCCGCCAAACTGCGGGCGACGATCCGGACTTCAACTCTCTGTAATGCCACTCTCGATTTTCTCCAACAAGCTCCGCCAGCTTCCGAAAGCGGAGCTGCACTGCCATCTCGACGGCTCGGTCCGCCCCGCCACTCTGCTAGACCTCGCACGAACTCACCGCATCACGCTGCCTAAGAACACCACCGAAGATCTCAAGGAGTTCATGCGGGTCGATGATGCCCAGACCCTCGAGGATTACCTCCGCCGCTTCGACGTGACTATCTCGGTTCTCCAGACGGAGGAAGCGCTGGAGCGAGTCGCTTATGAGCTCGCCGAGGACGCGTCAGAGGATGGCGTGCGGTACATCGAGGTTCGGAACGCGCCGATCCTGAACGTCGTCCAGGGCCTGACGCTCGTTCAGGCGGTCGAGGCGCCGATCCGCGGCCTTCAACGGGCAGAACGAGAGTTCGGAATCACCGGCCGCTTCATTATTTGCGGATTGCGTCAGTTCCCACCCGAGACCTCGCTTGAAATGGCGAAGCTCGCCGTTGAATTCAAAAACGATGGGGTCGTAGCGTTCGATCTTGCGGGCGGCGAAAAGGGAAATCCGGCCGCGCGTCACGTCGAAGCATTCCGCTATGCTCGTGAGCACGATCTTGCCGTGACCGTTCACGCCGGCGAAGGCGATGGAGCGGAGTCGGTTCGACAGGCCGTCCACGTCTGCGGCGCGAATCGAATCGGCCATGGAACGAGGCTCATAGAAGATCCGGACCTGACGCAGTACGTCAACGACCGCCGCATTGCACTCGAAGTGTGTCTGACGAGCAACGTGCAGACGCGCGTCGCCGACTCGTACGCGACTCACCCGCTTCGTGAGTACTTCGATCGGGGGCTGAACGTGACGCTCAATACTGACAACCGCTTGATGAGCGACACAACTCTCACCGATGAATACGTGCACGCGGCGGAGCACCTCGGCTTCACTGTCGAGGAGTTGGCCGGGATTGCGCTCAACGGCTTCGAGAGCGCATTCCTGCCGTGGGAGGAGCGGCTCATGCTGATCGAGGAAGTTTCCGAGCAGATCGACGAGTTGCTCGGGCCTGAAGAGTGATGGAATACTCAGCAAAGGAGGCCGCCGAGGCAGCAGCGGCGATCCGGAATCGAAGCGACATCAAGCCGTCTATCGGAATCATCCTCGGCTCCGGACTCGGCGGCCTGTCGAAGAAAATCGGCGACGCCGTCCGCATTCCGTTCGGTGAGATTCCCGGTTTTCCCGAAGCGACAGTGGTTGGCCACGAAGGGGCACTTATCACGGGCACCCTGGGCGGTCGCGAAGTCGTGGCGCTCAGCGGACGATTTCACATGTACGAAGGGCATTCTGCTGCGCTGGCGTCTTTCCCGGTGCGGGTTTTCCGGGCGATGGGTGCGCGCGATCTATTCGTGTCGAACGCTGCCGGCGGAATCTCTCACAAGCTCGCCGTCGGCGACCTGATGATGATTTCAGATCATTTGAATCTCATGGGCACGAACCCTCTGGTCGGCGCAGCGCAGGAGGGCGACATACGCTTTCCGGATATGACCGACGCTTATGATCCTGGGCTTCGGCGAATCCTCCGCACTACAGCCGAAAAGCTGGGGATTGTTTTGCGCGAGGGAGTGTACGCTGGCCTTCTCGGACCTTCTTATGAGACGCCGAGCGAGGTGAAGATGCTGAGGATGCTCGGCGCCGATGCGGTTGGAATGTCAACGGTACCGGAGGTGATCGTCGCGCGCGCCCTGAAGATGCGAGTGACCGGGGTCAGTTGCATCACCAACGCCGCGGCGGGAGTTACCGGCTCCGCTCTCAGCCACGCAGAAGTACTGGAGACAACGAAGCGGGTCAGTGCCGACTTCGAGGCGCTGGTGAGTGATTTTATGGAGAGGACTGCGAGTCCTCAGCTGTCGCCGGCGAGATGATTCAGCGGGCCGTGCCCGCTACCAAGGCTCGGGGCGGTGGCGATCGCGTTGTGCACGTAATCGATAGCCCTGCGCACCGCGGCGTGTAATGATTCCCCGTTGGCGAGCTGCGCGACAATAGCCGCCGACAAGGTGCATCCTGTGCCATGGGTGTTGGTGGTGTTGATGCGTTTGCCGCGAAACGCCCGCACATCCCCATCATATAGTATGTCTACCACCCGATCACCGGACTCCAGGTGGCCTCCTTTAATGAGCGCTGCCTGGGCGCCCATCTCGTTGACGATCGTCTCCGCCGCCTGGACCATGGCGTCTTCGTCCTCGAGTTTTTCACCTACGAGCAGCGCTGCCTCGTGCAGGTTCGGAGTGACGAGTGCGGCCTGCGGCATCAGCTCGCGGCGAATTATTTGGATCGCGGCGGACTCCATGAGCGGATCGCCTGACGTCGCGACCATCACTGGATCCAGCACGTAGTTTCGAAATGCGTGGTCGCGGATCGAAGCGGCAACGCTCGAGGCAACAGCTGCATTGGCGAGCATTCCAGTCTTGATTGCGGCAGGCATCAGGTCGGCGGCGATGGAATCGATTTGCGCTCGCACGAGCTCGGGCGAGACTGCTTCCCACTTGTCAACGCCGCGAGTGTTCTGGGCAGTGACGGCAGTGATCGCCGAAGTGCCGAAGACCCCAAAACGCTGAAACGTCTTGAGGTCCGCCTGGATTCCGGCTCCTCCGCCCGAATCAGAGCCCGCGATGGTGAGCGCAATTCGCATCAAACAAAAATGCGCCGCGATCACTCGCGACGCACCTTGTCAGCCTGACTTGCCAGGCTTACTGAGGCTGGCGCGGAGGTGGCGAAGGCGGCATGGACTGAAGACGCGCCTTGAACGCGTGGAAGTTGCGTGAGTCCGTTGCCAGCTGGGCGAGTGTGCTCGGTGGTATCTGATTGATCTGTGCCTGAACCGCGGTGATACGGTCCTCCTCCAGCGGGTGCGTCAAAAACCAGGAATCCACTGCGCCGGGACGGCTCGTACGCTCCTCGAGAAGCTTCCGAAACATGGTCACCATTCCAACCGGACTTACTCCGGCGCGCACCACGTTCTTAACCCCTTCATTGTCCGCCTCGGCTTCGTCCTGCCTGCTGAATCGGGCGAACAGCGCGCCGCCGGCGACGTTGATTGCGGCCCCTGCCACCTGACTGTTGCAAACACCGGTGAGGATGCAGCCGAGAGTAATTCCGATATTGGCGCCTTGTTCTTTTTCCATCTGCTTGACGGTGTGGCGACGGACCACGTGACCGATTTCGTGGCCGAGGACGCCGGCGAGCTCGTCCATCTGATCCGCGCGCTGAATGAGGCCGCGATTCACGTAAACGAATCCACCGGGCACCGCGAACGCGTTCACTTCCTGCGCGTCAACGATGAAGAAGTGCCACTCCAGGTTACCGCGGCTGGTGAGTCTCGCGATCGAGTCACCGAGCACGTTGACATACCGATTCAGCTCCGGATCCTGGATGATCGGTAGTTGCGCGTTGATCTGTTGCGCATATTCCTGTCCCATCTGGATTTCCTGCTGCTGAGAAATGCCGCAGCCGACCAGCGAACCGGTTAGCGCTATGCCTACAAGAACTCGCTTCATTGGTACTCCAACAATGAGTGTCCTAATGGACGCGGAGGCAAAAGCTATTCCAGCTACCCCCCGTGCCGACCGCGCGTGAAACTTCTAACGCTTGCGCGTGATCTGAGCCGCAGAAAAGCTCGCGAGAAGCATTCACTGTTCGTGGCCGAAGGCGTTCGAACAGTCGAAGAACTGCTTCGCGCGGGACTGAAAATCCGTGGAGCGCTCGTCGCTCCCCAGCTCGCTGATGCTCCTCGCGGTCAGGCGCTGCGAGCGACGCTCGACCACTCACGGGTAGACGTCTCCGAAGTCTCCGAAAAGGACTTTCTGTCTGCCGCCCAAACCGAGTCCCCCCAGGGCGTGCTGGCGATTGCAGAAGTGCCCCCGCGTTCTCTTGATACCCTCAGGATTGGCGCGATGTGCCGCCTGCTCGTGCTCGATGGTGTTCAAGACCCGGGAAACGTCGGAACGATTGTGCGCACAGCCGCGGCACTCGGAGCGTCCGCTACGATCGCGTTGCCAGGCACCGCGGATTTGTGGAACCCCAAGGTGGTCCGGAGCTCCATGGGAGCTCAGTTCACGCACCAGGCGTTTCACGCGGAACTGGGCGAATTGGCTGCTTTCCTCGAGCAGGAGAAAATCGTCCTATGGGCAACGGCTGCGAGCGGCCAACCGCTCGGCGGACGCAACGCGCCGCCTCGATTGGCGATCGCGGTGGGAAATGAAGGCGCCGGTCTCTCTCCTGAGGTCCTCGCCAAGGCGCAACAGACCGTTTCGCTTCCGATTAAAGGCAACGTCGAATCCCTCAACGTCGCCGTCGCCACTGCGATTTTTCTCTACGAGCTTCGTTCATGATCGAGTTTCTGGAAGGGTTGTACGTTTTCGTAGTCGGAGCCTCGATGGGCTCCTTCCTCAACGTCTGCGTCGGACGTTGGCCGGAAGGGCTTTCCGTGGTGAAGCCACGGTCGCGCTGCCCAAAGTGCGGGCACCAGATAACAGCCAGCGAGAACGTGCCGATTTTCAGCTGGATATTGCTGCGCGGCCGCTGCAGCGGCTGCCACGAGCGAATCTCGATTCAGTATCCTCTCGTCGAGCTACTTGTCGGGCTGATGTGGCTGGGGGCGTACCTGCAGTTCGGTATGACGTTCACCGCCTTCCGCGTTGCTGTTTTCGCGACGGTTCTCCTCGGAATTTCCCTTACCGACGCGAAACACTTTCTCATTCCCGACGGCTTTACCGTCTTCGGCGTCGTCTTCGTGCTGGTGACGGCCGTCGTCGCCCTCTTTCTCGGTGAAGCAGAGCCCTTCGCTCGTCCGTGGGAAGCGTTCCTCGGGATGTGCGTAGGCGCCGGCGCAATCTCGATCGCGGGGTGGCTGGGCGAAGTCTGGCTCAAGCGGCCCGCAATGGGGTTCGGAGACGTGACTCTCATGGCGGTCGCGGGCGCAGCACTGGGTCCGGCGCGCGCTTTGTTGACGGTGTTCATAGGTGCGGCGATCGCTCCAATAATCCTGCTCGGCATCGTCTACCCGCTGTCTTCGCGCGGTCTCGCCGACGACAAAGGACAAACGGAGTTGGCTCTGAACGCGGACGGAAATTGGCGAAGGAGAGAGCTTCCGTTCGGCGTCTTTCTTGCGCCCGCGGCACTCATCGCGTTGCTTTTCGGGGGCGCTATCATCGACTGGTATCTGCGTATCTCGGGCCTCTGAGCGCGGTTCGAAACCCTCCACTTCCAACGGCTGCTGATGATCGTTGAACTCAGACGGATATCCGTTCTCGCAGGCAGCGCATTACTGACTCTGGTTTCGGCGTGCGAAAGCCAGAAGCCGCAGTATCAGGGACCCTACGCGGAAGAAGTTGCGCAAGCGGTTCCGATGATCGAGAAAGCGGTCGGTCTAAAGTTCAAGACTGCGCCCAAGATCCAGACACGCTCGAAGGAGCAGGTCCGCGAGTTCGTCACGAAACAATTCACCGATTCCCTGGCGATGCACGACATTGCCGGGCAGGAAGCCGCCTACAAACGGTTTGGAATGATTCCCGACACCCTCAAGCTGCAGCCGTTTCTGACCAGCCTGCTCGAGGAACAGATCGTCGGGTACTACGATCCTCAGACGAAGGTGCTTTACGTCGTCGATGGATCGCCGAAGGACATGGCGGGAATAACCATCGCCCACGAGCTGATCCACGCCCTCCAGGACCAGTACATCAGCATGGACTCGGTGCAGAAGATCCGCGACGACAACGATCGCTTGTCGGCCGCGCAGGCCGTGTTCGAGGGCCAGGCGGTCTACGAGCAGATCTCGATCATGCTCGGCGGCTCCAACATCGCCATCAATCTTCCGGGTGGGTGGGACCGCATCAGGGACATGATCCGGGAGAATAAGGCGTCGATGCCGATCTTCGCGGCCGCGCCAAAGGTGATTCAGGAGACGCTGATCTTCCCGTATCTCAGCGGCGCCGAGTTTTATCGGAACTATAAGGAAAGGAAGCCTGGCAACTCGATCTACAGCGATATGCCGGTTTCCACCGAGCAGATCATCCATCCAGCAGCGTTCTTCGTCACGCGCGACAATCCAACGCGCGTCACCCTCGGAACGCTCAGCAACGCCACCAAAGTTTACGAAAACGATCTCGGGGAGTTCGAGACGCGTTTGTTCTTGTTTCAGCATCTCAACGATCAGAACGAGGCAGTGCGTGGCGCAACCGGCTGGGACGGCGATCGCTACGCGGTGGTGAACACGCCGCAGGGGCAGGGGATAGTGTGGCTCACCGTCTGGGACTCACCCGTCGAAGCGGGCGAATTCTTTCATCTCGCGGGTGAGACCGTGGAGAAACGCTACTCGGCGAAGGCCGCGGCCGGATCGACGGATCTCGTCAAGAATTACTCGGCTGGCGGGCGAACCCTGCAAGTGTCCACGAGCGAAATCCAGGGACGGCAGGTAGTGATCTACGTCGACATTCCGGCCGGAGCGAATCCGGCGATCATCAATCCGGCGCAGGTCGCACTGAAGGAGCAGCCTTCACAGGCCAAGTAGCTTCTGCAACCCGAAGGTGCAGACGCCAATCAGTCCGCCGAGTACGTAGCCAGTGGTGATGATCAGGTTCAGCTCGTTCTGAATCACGTTTCGCAGAATCTCCTCGACGCGATCGACGCTGAAGGCCATCACTTTTCTCTCGACCATCGCCTGGACGTCGAGTTTCTTGATCAGCTCGGGCAACTGGTCGTGGACCCATTCCCAGATTACCGGCGCCGCCTGCGCCGCGAGACGCTTCGGTGCGTCCGGGTCCTTCTTGGCTTCGACGTCGCCGAGGATGTCAGAGATCGGCTTCTGAAGGTAGGTGAGAATCGCATCGTGGATCGCCTTGGATATCTCCTCGCGGATCTCGGGTTCCTCGAGTAGTCCAACTACCTGCTCAACACCGTCGGTTTCGATTGCGTTGAGTACTGAGTCGAACTTGTTCTCGGTCATCATCAGTTTCGCGAAAATGCGCTCGTGAAAACGCATATCATCGACGAAGCGATTGTACATTGTGTGGAGCGCGGTGCGCAGCTTGACGCGGGTCGCCGGCTGACCGAGAAAAGCGCCCAACTTCGTCATCGCCACTGGCAGATACGAGGTCATCGCCCCCTCGAGCGCGTTGACTACCGCTGGGGGAACCTTGTCGATCAACGGCTCGCGAGAAGTCAGGATGTTGGCGACGACATCTTCGATGCGGGATTGGAACGCCACCAGCAGCTCCGGCCTCGCCAGCTCTTTTTGCAGGTCGCCTGGCGTCAGCAATCGTTCGCCGACGGTGCGCCCCAGGCTTTTTGCCAGCCGCGCCTGGTTCTTCGGTATCGCGCCCTGAAACCCGTAACGTTTCTGCTTGGGGTTGAAGAGCATCCACACCGCTACGGTGTCGGAGAGACCTCCGGCCATCGTGCCGACAAAGACATGGATGCCGAATTGGACCCAGGTGTTCTCGAGATTCACGCGATGTGGTCCATTCGATTTGAGCTGGCTCGCCCGTGACTGCTACTTCGTGCCTGCTCCCGCCGGCTCGGTCCGGTTGATCGAGGCTGTTGGAGAATCTCCGACGGCGTTCTTCGCCGGTATGTCCCCGTGCGGCTCCATGGCGTCGGCCAGCGTCCCCGGTGGCTTGGGCAACAGCGCCAGATGGATGATTTCGTCCATCGTCGAGACGAAGGTGAAGGTCATACTGGTGACAACCTCGTCGGGAATACCGCGCAGATCCTTCTCGTTGGCCTTCGGAAGAAGCACCTGTCGAAGCCCCGCGCGATACGCCGCCATCACCTTTTCCTTGACTCCGCCGATCTCGAGAACCTTACCGCGAAGCGTCATCTCGCCGGTGAGGGCGATGTCGCGACGCACCGGGCGGCGACTGAGAACGCTGGCAATCGCCAGAGTCACCGCGGCGCCTGCGCTCGGGCCATCCTTTGGAATCGCACCGGCCGGAAAATGGACGTGCAGGTCCACTTCCTTGAACTCCACATCCTGAACGCCCAAGGTGTGAGCGCGTGAGCGGACGTAGGAGTAAGCCGCGTCCACGGATTCGCGCATGACATCGCCCAGCTGACCGGTGGTGGTCAGACGTCCCGAGCCGGGCATACGCAGCGCTTCGATCACCATCAGGTCGCCGCCCGTGGCGGTCCACGCCATACCAGTCACCGCGCCGATCTCTGGTTCCTGCTCGGCGTCCTCGAGCGTGTAGGTCGGATTGCCGAGAATGTCGATGACCATCGGGTTGTCGACTATCCACGCGCCCTCTTCGCCATCGGCTTTCTTGCGCGCGCGCTTGCGCATGAGCGCCGCGATGTTGCGCTCGAAGTTGCGCAGTCCCGCCTCACGGGAATACCGGTTGGAGACGAAGCTCAGGACTTCGTCCGTGAACTGGATGTCCTTGTCGGTTATGCCATGATCTTCGAGCAGGCGCGGCAGCATGTAACGCCACGCAATCTCGACTTTCTCTTCGACGGTGTAGCCCAGTACTCGAATCACTTCCATGCGGTCGCGGAGCGGCGCCGGAATGTCGTAGAGATTGTTAGCGGTGCAGATGAACAGGATGCTCGACAAATCGAACGGCAAATTCAGATAGTGATCCACGAACGTCGCATTCTGCGACGGGTCGAGCACCTCGAGCATCGCCGCGGTCGGGTCTCCGGACGGTCCGCCCGAGCTCATTTTGTCGATCTCGTCGATCATGAGCACTGCGTCCCGTACGTTGACGCGTCGCAACGATTGCAGGATGAGCCCAGGCATCGCGCCGACGTAAGTGCGGCGGTGGCCGCGGACCTCGGCTTCGTCCCTCACTCCGCCGACGGAGATGCGATAGAAGGCGCGACTGATCGACGAGGCGATTGCCTCGCCGAGTGAAGTCTTGCCAGTTCCCGGCGGGCCGACGAAGCAAAGGATCGGCCCGTGCGGATCGCCGCCCCGTAACTTCCGGACGGCGAGGTACTCGGTGATGCGCTCCTTCGCTTCCTTCAGTCCATAGTGACGGCTATCGAGAAGCTCTTCGACTTTCTTGAGCTCGATGGATTCATCTCCACCCGATTTCTTGTTCCACGGGAGCGCCAGCATCCAATCGAGATAGGTCCTGATGACCTGATACTCGCTCGACGCGGGGGACAGATTGCGCATCCGCTCGATTTCGCGGCGGCCTTCCTGCGCCGCTTTCTCGGGGAGATTTGCTTCCTCGAGTTTCTTGAGAGTCTCGATCGCCTCTTTTTCGCCCGGGTCGCCCTCGCCGAGCTCCGACTGAATCGCGCGCAGTTGTTGCCGCAGGTAGAACTCACGTTGGTGCTGCTCGATCTTGATCTCGGTCTGGCGCTTCACGTCTTCGGCGACGCGCGCACGGCCGACCTCTCGCTCGACCCGGCCGAGCAAAAACTTCAGGCGCTGACCGATGTTCAGTCGCTGAAGAATCTCGTCCTTATCGGAGACCTTGAAATTGAGATTCGTCGCTGCCAGATCCGCGAATCGGCCCGGATCGGAGATGTTCATCTTGAGAATCGCAGGCACTTCGTCCGGAATGCGTTCGATCAGCTCGGCGAGGGTCTCGGCGCCGGTCACGATCCTCGAAATCAGGTCGTCGACTTCGTTCGCGTCGGGCGGGATTTCCTTCGCCGGTTTGACGCGCACGACTGGGAATGGATCGGTCTGAACAACCCCTTCAACCACCAGTCTGCGCAGCCCCTGGAGCGTGATCTGAACCGTGTCGCCCGGAAGATTGATGCGCTCGTGCACCCTGGCCGCGACGCCAACTCTGCCGACAAAACGCTCGGGATCGAGAACGTCGTCGTGGTCACCGCTGGCAACTACTAATCCGACGATGAGTCCCGCCTGCTCATTCGACTTGAGCAGCGCCAGATTCTCCGGTGCGCCCATTTGAACGGCGATTGTGCCGAGCGGGTAGACAATTGTCGAACGCAGCGCCATGAGTGGCAGCGTCGATGGAAGCTCAGCTTGCAGGATGTCGTCTTTACGCTGGGCAGGCGGCATTCAGTTCCTCATGTGCGACATTGTGCTTCAGTTGTTTCAGAAGTTAACGGCGGCTAAGTTCAAAGGCTATGTTCGAAGATCTGAGCGAGAAGCTCGAAGCCACGTTCGCCCGCCTGCGTGGCCGAGGCGTTCTTACCGAGGCAGACATCAAGGAAGGCCTGCGCGAAGTGCGCCGGGTACTCCTCGAAGCGGACGTCAACTTTCAGCTGACCCGCGAATTTCTGGAGCGGGTCGAAAAGAAAGCGACCGGAGCGAACGCGCTCAGTACGGTCTCCCCGGGCCAGCAGCTAGTCAAGATCGTCCACGAAGAGCTGGCGGCTATGCTTGGCGAGCGGCGGGAGGGACTCAAGCTCGGGACGGTCCCGCCCTCGGTAGTGATGATGGTTGGCCTTCAAGGATCGGGTAAGACGACCACGGCGGCAAAACTCGCCCGGCGGCTGAAAGCTGAAGGTCGTTCAACGAGACTCATAGCCGCCGACGTTTATCGTCCTGCCGCAATCGATCAGCTGGAGACGCTCGGACGCGACCTCTCGATTCCGGTTTACTCGGACCGGAGCACCACGGACGTGGTGAAGATCGCGCGCGCGGGGGTCGCCGAGGCGTTGCGGGAGCGGGATCGCGTCGTGATCCTCGACACTGCGGGTCGGCTTCAGATCGACGACGCGATGATGCAGGAGCTTCGGAAGCTCAAGGAGGCTTTGCATCCCTCGGAGATCCTTCTCGTCGCCGACGGCATGACCGGACAGGACGCCGTGAAGATCGCGCAAGGGTTCGATGAGGCGCTCAATATCACCGGCGTGGTCCTGACGAAGATGGACGGTGACGCGCGCGGCGGAGCGGCGCTCTCCATCTATGGCGTAACGAAAAAGCCGATCAAGTATATAGGCGTCGGCGAGAAGCCCGACGCGCTCGAAGAGTTCCATCCGGAGCGCATGGCCGGCCGAATCCTTCAGATGGGCGACATCGTCACGCTCGTCGAGAAGGCCCAGGAGACATTCGACGCCGCGGAATCGAAGCGGCTGGAGAAGAAGGTCCGTAAGGAAGGAATGGACCTGAACGATTTCCTGAACAGCATGCGCCAGATCCAGAAAATGGGACCACTCGAGGGCATTCTGAAAATGCTTCCCGGCGTCAACACCAAGGCGCTGAAACAGATGAAGGCCGATCCGAAGCGGATGAAGCATGTCGAAGCGATCGTGCTGTCGATGACGCCCGAGGAGCGGAAGAACCCCGGCATCATCAACGGGTCGCGGCGGGCCCGGATCGCCAAGGGCTGTGGACGACCCATCAGCGACGTGAACCGATTGCTGGATCAATTCCGCGAGATGCAGAAGATGATGAAGAAGATGGCGGGCGGAGGCCGGATGGGATTGCCGAGCATGCCGGGAATGTTCGGGATGCGGTAAGAGCGGTCCTGCCAGATGCCGTTGGTCCCTGGACCTCGGTCCTGTTAGATTGCACGACAGAGTTCCACCGGGTGCGCGTCAGACATTCTGCCGTCGCGAGGAGCCCGGCTCAGAGGCGCCAGCAGCGCCTCATTTCACACCCAAAAGGGAGCAGTACAGATGGTAAAGATTCGTCTTCGCCGTGTCGGGCGGAAAAATGCGCCGTTCTATCGTATTCTCGTTGCCGATTCACAGAGTCCGCGCGACGGGAAGTTCATCGAGATCATCGGCCAGTACGCTCCCCGTAAGGCTGAAGGGCAGCTGCAGGTGGATGAGGCTCGCGCCAATCATTGGCTCGACCAGGGCGCGCAGCCGACCGACACCGTTCGGTCGCTCCTTCGGCGCGCCGGCGTGCTTCGGAAGCGCCACGAGCAGCGGATCGGCGTTGAGCGGCAGTCAGCTGCCGTTCCGGTCAGCGAAACTACGGACGAAGCCACCGCGTAGCTCGCGGGATCTTTTCAGGATGCCCGCGTCCGACTACGCGATCGTCGGGCTGATCCGCAAAGCGCAAGGAATTCGCGGAGAGGTTGTCGTCGAACCTCTCACCGATAAGCCGGATGTGATCTTCGCATCCGGCAGTCGTGTTTTTGCGGGTACGACCAGCGGCGATCTCGCGACCGTCGAGGATATCAGGGGGGTCGAAGAGAACCCAACTCTTACCATCTCGGCGTCCAAACCTTTCAAGAAAGGACTCATCGTCCAGTTCGAGGAGATCAGCGACCGCGACAGCGCCGAGCTGTGGCGGGGCCGTTATCTCCTGGCACCTTTTAGCGAGCTTCCTCCGCTGGACCGGGATCAGGTTTACCTGCACGACCTGATCGGAATGCAGGTCGCCGGCACCGCCGGAGAGCAGTTGGGGGCAGTGACGGCTTTCTACGAGCTTCCCCAGGGGCTCATACTGGATGTTAAGACCGCGCGCGGAAGTGTGATGGTGCCGTATCGACCCGAAATAGTCATTCGCGTGGATCTCGGTGAACGAACGATCGTGATCAATGAGGAGCTCGGTTTCATGGACGACTTCTCAGACGGCGAGAAATAAGTGGCGCTGCGCATCAACGTCGTCACTATCTTCCCGGACTTTTTCACAGGTCCGCTCGGCCTGAGCATTCCGTCACGCGCCGCGGCTGCGGGGATCGCGACATATAATCTCCTCGACCTTCGCAATTTCACCCACGACAAGCACCGCACCGTGGATGATGCGCCTTATGGGGGCGGGGCGGGAATGGTGATGAAACCGCAGCCGTTCTTCGAGGCAGTCGAGTCACTAAATACCAGGCCACCGATTGTCCTTCTGTCTCCGCGCGGGCGTGTCTTCGCTCATGCTGATGCCGAAAGGTTCGCGGCGGGCGAAGAGCTCACACTTCTGTGCGGTCATTACAAAGACATCGACCAGCGCGTCGGGGATCACCTCGCCACCGAGGAGGTCTCACTCGGGGATTTCGTGTTGAGCGGCGGGGAGGCGGCTGCGCTCGCCATCATTGATGCAACCGTACGGCTGCTGCCCGGAGCGATGTCCGATCTCGACAGCGCCCGCACCGATTCCTTTTTTGGCCGGGGAATCAGTGCACCAAGCTACACGCGGCCGCCCGAGTTCCGCGGTCATTCCGTACCCGATGTGCTCTTATCCGGCGACCACGCGCGCATTGAGCAATGGCGCCTGAAGGAAGGTGAACGCCTTACTCGAAAACGTTCCGATAATTCCGCTTGAGCGGCAAATCGAAACTCACCATCGCCAATTGCTGACCGGTCGACGTATCGACGACTGTCATGCTGATTGGTAGCAAGCCAGTTGAGTCCGTCAGGTACATCCCCCGGTCCGGTAGACCAGCAGCTGCCCCGATTGACACCAGCCAAACGACTTCTCCCGGTACCGAGGTGCGGTGGTCGCCTTGACCGAAGGAGGCGGTAATCGCGTCTCTTCCGTACTTGTTTGGAAGTGTCCGGAATTCTCGTCGAAATGCGACCCGCGATCGCCTGTCGCACGAAGTATCCTCGGCGATCGCGACTGAGGCGCGTCCGGTGTCTCGGGGCGCCAGCACAGGGACTTCCGGCTGTGGCGGTGCTGGAGTCGTCCGGCAGGAGACCACGAAAGCCAAAGCGAGCCAGATTCCGATGAGTGGTCTTGGCATTAGGGCGGGTAAAGGTTTACTTTTGATGGCTATCCGCGAACTCCTAAACACGTCCTTACCAGGCTGTTAACTCCAGCCCCGAGCGTCATATGCACCCCTTCATTGAAACCCAGAAAGAGTGGCTCCGCAACGTCCCGCCGTTCCGCGCCGGCGACACCCTCCGTGTCAATGTCCGCGTCCGCGAAGGTGACAAGGAACGACTCCAGGCTTTCGAAGGCGTCTGCATTGCCAAGCGTGGCGGCGGAGTCAGCGCGACGTTCACCGTTCGCAAGATTTCGAACGGAATTGGGGTCGAGCGAATTTTTCCGCTGCACAGCCCGATGATTGCCGACATCAACGTTGTGCGCCGCGGTCGCGTCCGCCGCGCCAAGCTGTACTACCTGCGTCATCTCACCGGCAAGGCTACCCGCATCAGGGAGCGTAAGGCTAAGGTGATGGTGCCTGGCTCCGATACTGTTGCGGAGACGGGCAGCGGGACCGGGGTCGAGGCGTAGCGCTCTCCTTCCGGGGATAGTCGCCGGATGCAGGACGAGGTCGAACCGGGCTCAGAACCCGAATCGGCCCCCGAAATTCAAAGCCCAAACCCAAAGTCTGTCCGCCGCCGGCGCATCTTCAAGTATGCGCGCTGGACGATTATCGAGCGCGAGCTGCGGCGCGAGAAGGGTCCTCTTCTCGCAGGCGTCGATGAAGTAGGTCGAGGCCCCATCGCCGGTCCGGTAGTCGCCTGCGCCGTGATCATGCCGCCCGACACGCGAGCCATCGCGGGCGTCGACGACTCGAAGCGACTCACGCACGAACAGCGAGTTCGACTCGCGGCGAAAATCAGAGAGCGCGCCGTGTCTTACGCGCTCGGCGCAGCCTCGGTTCGTGAGATCGACACCATCAACATCTACCAGGCGAGCGTGCTGGCGATGCGCCGCGCGCTGGGACGGCTCAGCGTGCAACCGAACCACGTTGTGATAGATGGCCGCGCGATGCGCACGCTTCCAATACCCCACACGGCGGTGGTTCACGGCGACGCGCGTTGCTTCAGCATTGCGTGCGCATCGATCCTCGCCAAGGTGACCCGCGACCTGCTGATGGCGCGGCTGGGTCAACGCTATCCGCAGTATATTTGGGACCAGAACTCGGGTTATACGACGCGGGCCCATGTCACCGGCCTGACCTCGCACGGAATCACGCCGCACCACCGGAAGAGTTTCTGTCGCATCAGCGATTTGCTCCTCGAGCTGCAGCACCAATCCGAGCTGGATGATCGCGAGCAGGCCGCGCTGGCGGACGTCGGGGTTCCGGACGAAGACGAGCTCGATGAGGAGATTATTTCGGCCGAAGGACTCGACATCGACGAGCTCGAAGACGGGCTGAGTCGGGAGCTGTAGAACCAGCAGCACAACACCTGAGGAACTCGTCGTGGCGGATGCGCTCGTTGCACTGATCATGGGCTCCAAATCCGATTGGGAAACCATGCAGCATGCCGCGGAAATCCTCGATGCGCTCGGCGTGCCGCACGAAACCAAAGTCGTGTCAGCGCATCGAACGCCCGATCTCCTGTTCGAGTATGCCGGCTCCGCGGAGAGCCGGGGGATCCGGGTCATCATCGCCGGCGCGGGCGGCGCCGCCCACTTGCCGGGAATGGCGGCGGCCAAGACGACGTTGCCCGTGCTCGGAGTTCCCGTGGAGTCAAAGGCTTTGCAGGGAATCGACTCGCTGCTCTCGATAGTTCAAATGCCGGCCGGCGTTCCCGTAGGGACTCTCGCTATCGGCAAGCCGGGGGCGATCAACGCAGCTTTGCTCGCGGCGTCGATCGTCGCAGCGGATCACCCCGAAATCAAAGAGCGCCTGCGCGCGTTTCGCGCCGAGCAGACCAACGCGGTTCTCTCCCAGCCCGATCCGGCTCACCGCGAGTGAAAGTAGGCATCCTCGGCGGCGGGCAGCTCGGACGAATGATCGCGCTCGCCGGGTATCAGCTCGGCGTCGAGTTCAGGTTCTTCGATCCGAATTCGGGCGCTCCCGTTGGCCAGATCGGTCAGCTCATCGCCGCCGACTATGACGACACCAGAGCGCTCGAGAAATTTCTCGAGGGAGTCGACGTAGTCACCTACGAATTCGAGAGCATTCCATTGGCGGCCGCGCGATTCGTCGCCGAGCGCGCACCACTTTTCCCGCCGTTGGAAGCGCTCGAGACGGCGCAGGATAGACTGCTCGAAAAAACGCTCTTTCGCGCGCTCGATATTCTAACGCCTGACTTCGCTCCGGTCGACAGCCTCGATGATTTGCGCGCAGCTATCGCGCGGATCGGGCTCCCAGCGGTGCTGAAAACAAGACGTCTTGGCTACGATGGAAAGGGCCAGGTAGTGATCCGCGAAGAATCTGCTCTTCGATCGGCATTTGAATCACTCGGTGGAGCGGCGTTGATCGTCGAGGCGTTCGTCCCGTTTCAGCACGAGCTCTCAGTAATCGGCGTTCGCGGGAAAGACGGTGGCGAAGTCTTTTACCCGCCGGTGCAAAACGTCCACCGCGAGGGCGTGCTTCGTAAATCGACGGCGCCCGCGCCGAGCATTACTCCGGAGGTCGCCGCGCTGGCGATCGAACATTGCCGGCGTATCATGGATCGTCTTCGCTACGTCGGAGTGCTTGCTCTGGAATTGTTCGCTGTCGACGGATCGCTGCTCGCGAACGAGATGGCGCCGAGGGTCCATAACTCCGGGCATTGGACAATCGAGGGATCCGAGACCAGCCAATTCGAGAACCACCTGCGGGCGGTGCTCGGCCTGCCGCTCGGAGTCACGACTCTGCGGGGAAGGTCAGTGATGTTCAACATTC
>JBJMOT010000076.1:0-25724 GCA_045803585.1 Gemmatimonadaceae bacterium | reverse complement strand
GAGGGGCGCGGAAACGAGCGAAGCAAACGCGACGGCAGCGAGACCAGAATGACGTAGACGTGCCTTCAATGGTATAACCTCCCAATCGGTAAACATTCTTACCCCACCCCCAAACCGTGGGTCCCTTGATTCCTTAAGTGGGCGAGGAGGGACTCGAACCCCCGACATCCTGCGTGTAAGGCAGGCGCTCTAACCAACTGAGCTACTCGCCCGGTGCAGAAACCGAGCCCGTCATCTCACCGAAGAATGGCCAGCGGCACAAGCACGCAATACCCGATCACGAGGAGGATTGGAGCAAGTGTCTCACCCCCTCGCGCGAGATCGGCGAAGCCTGCCAGCAACACAATTGTGGCGATAGTCCAATACAACCAGGAGCGGCGCGTTCCGGATTCACGTCCAACTCGGGGTCCACTCGCTAGATCGGTTTTGGCCATAAGCGAGGTAGTGTAGAGCGCGGCTAAATGCCTGTCAACCCAAAACCTGCAGAGTGGTCAGGAACGCTTGGCGCCAGAATAATTGAGCTCGACCCAATCGCGGTAGCTGCCGTCCATTACCGCTCGCCACCACGGCTCGTTGGCGATGTACCATTTGACGGTCTTGAGCAGCCCTGTCTCGAACGACTCGGAAGGTCCGTAACCCGTCTCGAGGGTAGCCTTCATCGCATCGATGGCGTAGCGGCGATCGTGTCCCGGCCGATCCTTCACGAAGGTGATCAGATCGGCGGTATCAACGCCAAGCGCGGCGGGGCATTTCGGAAAGCGCTCGCGAATCTTGGCGTCGGCGGCGAAGATTTTGTTGACGTGCCCACAGATGGCCTTCACCACATCGATGTTCTGCCGCTCGGCGTTACCGCCGAGGTTGTACGTCTCACCCAGACGGCCCTTCTCCAGAACGCGCTCGATACCCCGGCAGTGATCACGTACGAACAACCAGTCGCGGATCTGCATCCCGTCGCCATAGACCGGCAGCGGCTTTCCATCGAGCGCGTTGACGATCGTCAGCGGGATCAGCTTTTCCGGAAAATGATAAGGCCCGTAATTGTTCGAGCAGTTGGTGGTGGTGACCGGCAGCCCATAGGTGTGGTGGTAGGCGCGCACCAAATGGTCCGACGCCGCCTTGCTCGCGGCGTATGGCGAATTCGGCGCATACGGCGACTCTTCCGTGAATGCGGCAGCAGTCGGCGTGAGTGTGCCGTAAACCTCGTCGGTGGAGATGTGATGGAACCGTCTCTTCCCACCGGACCAGTCCTCAGTCCAAACCGCGCGCGCCGCTTTCAGCAGCTCGTGGGTTCCCCTGATGTTGGTGTCGATGAAAGGATCCGGACCGTGGATCGAGCGATCGACGTGGGATTCCGCGGCGAAATGCACGATGGTGTCGATGCCTTCGCGCTTGATGATGTCCCGCACCGCGTCGCCGTCACGAATGTCGCCTTTGACGAACGTGAATCGCTCGTGCTCCGCGACCGGCTCGAGACTAGCCATGTTGCCGGCGTAGGTCAGCGCATCGAGACCGATGATCTTGTCGGCTGCGTGGTGCTCGACCCAGAACTGGACGAAGTTGCTGCCGATGAATCCGGCCGCGCCGGTTACAAGCATCCTACGCATAGTGAGTAAAACCCTCTCTCAGGATCTTCGTATTCATGATCTGGAGTTCCTTGTTTTGTCCGCGCACAGTTCGGTGATGAACGGGGCAATTTCATTTAGCTTCGCTACTTTGTCCGCGCCGGCCGCGGCGAGTGCCGCCTGTGGCATTCCGTAGATGATCGAGCTCTCGCGATCCTGTACGATCGCGGCGCCGCCGGCTTCCCTGATTCGCTTCAGTCCTTCGGCGCCGTCGCGTCCCATGCCGGTCAGCACGACACCAATGGCAGCGGGCCCAAAGATGTCGGCGACGGAAAAGAACAATGGATCCGCCGCTGGCCTCACTCCCCACATCGGAGGAATGCTCTTGAGCTGAACCGAAGCGTTTCCGGCGGTTCCCGACACGGTCATGTGATAACCACCGGGCGCGACGTAAACGCGGTTCTCCCGAAGCAACTTTCCGTCCATCGCCTCGGCGACCCACAGACCGCTCATCGCGTGGAGACGCTCAGCCAACAGACGTGTGAATTCGCGCGGCATGTGCTGCACGATCACCACCGCTGCCCCCAGTTGTTCCGGGAGGTGCGGAATTATTTCTGCGAGAGCGCGCGGACCGCCGGTCGATGAAGCGATCGCCACCACTCTCGTCGCGGCACGCGACTCAGTCGCCGCCTCCTCGTGTGCAACCGGTTCGATGACTGGACTTGCCGCTTTGATTCCTTTCATGTTGACCGCGCGCGCCGCATCGAGCGCGGACATCAGCCGCTCCTTCACCGAAGAGAGGTCGATGCTAACCGGACCCGACGGCTTACGGACAAATTCCAGCGCGCCGCGCTCCAGCGCCCGCAACGTCATCTCATTGCCAAGCTCCGAACCGGCGGCACTCAGCATTACCACCGGCCGCGGCATCTCCGCCATGATCTGCTCGAGCGCTTGAAGACCGTTCAACCGCGGCATCTCGATATCGAGCGTTACGATATCCGGTCTCAGGCCGCGAATTCTCTGCAGCGCTTCTACGCCATCGCCGGCGGTCCCCACGACATGAAACTCTCCGCTCGACTCGATGATGTCGGCGATGAGCTTGCGCATGAAGGCGCTGTCATCGACAACCAGGACGGTCGTTTTCCGCGGCCCTATCGCCGGCGTGACCGTCACTGGATTTTGCGGAAGATGCGCTCGCGCGCATTCACTGGCGCGAAAAGGCCGCGTGCCTCTCCGAGCAGCGTCTCGACCTTGCCGAGCACCAGGAATCCACCCGGAGCCAGGACTCGATGGAACTGCGCGAACAGCTGGTCCTGTGCTTCCCGCTCGAAGTAGATGATCACGTTACGGCAGAGCAGCAGCTCGACTTCCTTTAACGGCGGCTCACCAAGCAGATCGCTGCGCTCGAACGTCACCAGGCGGCGCACGTCGGGCAGCATGCTATGAAGCCCCGCTACCTCAGGGAAGTATCGATCGCGTAGTCCGGCCGGCGTTTCCGAAAGCGCCGAATCGGCGTAGCAGGCGCTCTCGGCTTCGCGCAGGCAGTCAGCATCGATATCTGTGCCAAGGATCGATAGCGCGTCCAGCCGAGACGGCGTGTGCGTCCGCTCCGCATGCTGATGGAACAGGATCGCCAGGGAATAGGGCTCCTCGCCGGAGGCACACCCTGCGCTCCACACTCTTAGCGCTTCGTTGCGCTCCCACAGCGCGGGTATGACCGATTTCTCGACAGCCTCGTAAGTCTCCCGGTTGCGAAAGAACTTCGTCACATTGACGGTGAGAGACCGCATCAATCGTTCGTATTCGTGCGGGTCTGCATCGAGAATTCCCGCGTATTCGTCGGGACTCGCCGTTCCTTTGGCGCGCATTCTTACCGCGATGCGGCGGCGCAGGCATTTGTCCTTGTAGCTCGCGCACCGGAACCCCCGGTCACGGGTGATCTTTTCGGTGAGCATCCGAAATCCGGCGTCGCTTCCGTAAATCACGTCGGCTCAGGAGCGACGTGCAGTGTCGGCGCCTTCTCTGTCAGCGCGCGAAATACCCTCGAGCGCGGCGGACAGATTGCGGCGCAACTGTGGAAGCTCCGGCGCCACGGCTAAACCCTTCTCTGCGGCGTCGCGCGCGTTCGAAAAGTCTTCGCGCTTGAGATAAGCAGCGGCGAGATTGTTCAGCAGAACGGGCGATTCGGGATGCGCCTCGGTCGCGGCGGCGAGCAACAGCATCTCGCGCTCGGGGTCGTCGCTCAACGACGCAACTTGCGCCGCATAGTGGAACCACACCGCCGGCGGGGACCCCGAAGTCCACAGGCTGCGCGCTTCGCTGAGGCGGACCTTGGCCGACTGATAATCAGCAAGCCGGAGCGCGATGACCGCCGCCTCGAGCTGGATAAGCGGATCGCCGCTGCCGCCAGACGTGATTGCGCGCTCGATCACCAGTCTCGCCTTCTCCAATTGCCCAAGCTGGTCATAGGCAATGGCGAGGTTGTGAAGCAGAGTGGTTTTGTTAGCTACGTGCGGCGCCGCGGTCATGAATGCATTGACCGCGCTCGACCATTCCTTTTGTCGCAATGCGATCAGTCCAACGTGAAAGGACGCGACCGGATCATCTGCTTCTTCGACCAGCGCGCGAAATTCCCGGAGCGCCTCATCGTGCATTCCCGCCCTGTACAGGGCGCTCGCCAGCTCGCGCCGTTCCAGCGGACTCGCGTTCCGCGGCAGCGTTGGGGTCGTACGCTTCCGCCCGACAGGCAGTAGAAAGTTCGCGTTGAGGAGTCCGTACAACGCCTTTCCCACCTCGAACTCGCCGAGCCCGGAATCGCGGATGAGACCGTTGATGTCGCGGTGACCGTCTATGAGCGGCAGCATCGCTTCCTGTTCCGAGGAGAGCGGGTCCCGATTCATCATCAGTCGCGGCCGGTCGAGGCTGAACACTACGTCGAAGCTCGGGATCTTCTTCTCGATGAGCGACCACTCGTCGACGCGTCGCGCGCCTTCGAGAAGAAGCGACTGCGGATCCACCGACACTCGCTCCGCTCCTTCTTCCGGTTCGACGCCCTGCTCGAAGTTGAACGTTCCGCTCGTCCAGGTGAAAAGCGTGTAGACCGAGTTCTCGGTGTCGAGCGGCCGGTTCACGATCGCCGCGTGGCAAATGCGCCCGTTGTCGAAGTAGATCGAGCCGAAGCTGTCGTGAAAGGAGAGTCCGAGACAGCCGGTTTTCTTCCCCATTGAAAGGAGCTGGAGAACGTCGGGAAGACTCGCTTCCTTGAGGCTACCTTTGATAGCCATTTAGCGCATCTCCTCGATCAGTCGATCAGCGATGTTCGGCCACTCGACGATCAGTCCCGCTTCGGCTACCGGCGTTTTTCTCCGCTCGCCCGCGGCGACAACCGGAGTGCGGAGCTTCTTTTTCTCTTCCTTCGCTGCCGTTGGAGCCGGGCTCAGAGACTCGACGCGCTCCGCGATCTCCTTGCTGACATCGGCAAGAAAATCGGCGAACTCGCCGCCCTCTTCTTCCTCGCGCTCCTTCGCCAAGTTCAGGACCCCTTGGTCGCCGGCGCGCTCAGTCGCGAGAGCACGAGAGTCGAGATACTGCGTAACGATTCAAAGACGCCCTTTCCGCTTAGCGCGGCGGCGGCGTAATGAGGTACGCCACGGAAATTGAGTGTTTCGTCCAGCTCTTCGATCGGGCTGATCTCGCTCGGTGGCAGATCGCGCTTGTTGTACTGCATCACGAGCGGAATGGAGCGCGGATCGAAACCCTCATCCGCGAGGTTCGCATGCAGATCCTGGAGACTCTCGATATTCTCGGCGAGCTGACGCGACTGACTGTCGGCGACAAAGACGACGCCGTCGACTCCCTGCAGTACCAGCTTGCGCGTAGCGGCGTAGTACACCTGACCCGGCACTGTGTACAGCTGGAAGCGCGTAGCGAAACCCGAAATCGTGCCCAGATCGAGCGGCAGAAAATCGAAAAACAGCGTGCGATCGGTCTCGGTGGCGAGCGAGACCATCTTGCCCTTTCTCTCCTCGGGCAGCTGAGAGTAGACGTGCTGAAGATTAGTCGTCTTGCCCGATCTTCCGGGACCGTAATAGACGATCTTGCACGTGATCTCGCGGGTGCCGTAGTTGACGACGGACATCCTTATCTCTTTCCTATCGGACCGAAGAGTGCATCGAGGCTGCGATTGAGCTCGCCTTCGAAGTCACCGGACGGAATGGGAATCGATGCCTGGCGCTCGGGGCGAAGCTTCTCCAGCGCCTGCTGGAATTCTCCGAAGTAAATCTCAACGACGCCGAGCGAGCTGTCGTTGTCGAACACACCAACAAAAAGAAATTCCTCGCCGCCGGCGAGCGCGCGCGCCATGAAAACCTGACGCTCGGCGCCCGCGTGATGCAGCTCGTAGAAAGGCTTGCTTTCCAGCTGCCTTCCCAGCTCGCGTGATGATGCGTTGATCGCAGACGTCAACGCGCAGATCGACATCACGTCGGCGGCGTTGGAAAAGCCGAACTGGCCGACGGCGCGTCCGGTTGGATAGAGGAGCACGCCTGAGATCAAACGCGCGTCCTCCATAAGCTTGGTCAACGGAGCTTCCACCCAGGCTTCCGCCACAGTTGGATTGCTCATGATTCTCCTTTGGCTGCCGTCATCATGTCCAGTCGCACTCTTCCGAGATTCGCGCTAGGTGTGACGATTGTAACGAGCACCACGTCGCGCGCGCCCACCACACAGATGTGGCCTTGCTCTGCTTCGAGGCGCATGAAAGCGGGCGTGCCGAGTCGCGCGGCATCGGAAGCGCGGGTCACCCTCGAGTAAAGATAGGCCGCGAGCGCGGCCGTGTGCTTTCGCGTATCGCCGGTTTCGCTGCCGCCCATCATGGCACTCGTCTCGACGATGAGGCCATCGGATGCGCCGACTACCATGGCGGCAATGACACCGGTGACGTGGGACAGCGAGGCAACGATTTGGCTGACAGACTTCAAGCTTGCCCCCGCATCCAGTTGATGGCCAGCGCAACCGAGCGGGTCAGTACCCGTCGAACCAGACCGAGCGGCACCGTCGACGACGACGCCAGCAGCACCACCGAGTCTTCCGCGGCCGGAGCGAGAGCGATAGTCGCAGCGTCGGTCTCGACGACGACTGCAGTCCAGGCCCCGATTCCGAGAAGACGCATCGACTTGGAGACTTCTCTGCTCACTCCGCTGAGAGCAGCGCCGATCTCGCCGGCGATGTCGCGACCGTTCTCGTCGATATAACTCCCGGCGAGCGGCCTGCCCGCGGTGTCAAACAGCAGCGCCGTCTGCTCGGCTTCGCCGATTGCCGTCGCGAAAAGCGTCCGTGCCGACTCAGGCATGCGCTGCATGGTGCTCCTGTGGCGCGATGTCGATCAGGCTGGTGCTCAACATTCCGTAGATGATCTTCGCAACCTCGAATTCTGGCAGGACCAGTCTCTTCGCTATCTCGTGCAGATTTCTCTCGCCGTCGATGACCGAGAGAACTTCCCACTCGCGCGGCAAAAGGTCGATGAACGACTCCGGTCCGTCGCCAAGTGGAGCGAGTCGCGGAGTCACGCGGGCGTCGGGGATTTTGTCGGCCATTCGCGACCACTCGTCGATGCGCCTGGCTCCTTCCATGAGTAGCGACTCCGTGCTGACACGCACGGCAATGTCCTTTCTGATTGGACGCGGTGGCTCCTCGGTAAAGGAGAAGAAGCCCTCCGACCAGGACATCAGATCGAACACAACCGTCTCGATCTGCTGGCGCATGAACCTGTCGATGTCGCGCGGTGTGACGATTCCGTGCGCGACGAGAATCTCGCCCACGCGGCGCTTGTCTCCAGCGCGCTGCATGGCAGTGGCACGAGCAAGGTCCGCCGCCGATGCTTTTCCGGATCGCTCGAGAATCGTCCCCAACAAGTGCGGATTGCTCTTCATCGTAGCTGCCACAATGGTTCCGGCGTCGAAGTACACGCTTCCCTCGTTGTTGCGCTCGGGAGAATGCACGCGAAGGGTACCCGTCTTTCGGCTCAGGTCGAGCAGCTGGAAGACGTCGTGGATGCCAAGCTCGCGAAGTGGTCCCTCAATGGCCATTAACCGCGTCCTCTGAGAAGGAGCCTTCGGTAGCGTAGCGCCTCCGAATGGTTTGGATCGAAGCGCAGCACGCGCTCGAAAGCGCGCAACGCGTCGCTCTCGCGCGCCAGATCGATCAGGATTTCTCCGAGCGCGATCAATGCTGCAAAGTGGTAGACGTCGCGGCGGATCAGTGCGACGATACGCGGTAACGCGCTTCGGGAGCGACCCGTGCGACGGTAAGGGCCTGCCAGCTCCACGACGGCCAAATCGTGGTTCGGCGCGGTGACGAGCACCGTCTCCAGCTCCCGAATCGCGCCGGTGTCGTCGCCTGCTTTGGCGAGAAGCCGTCCGAGGGAGATTCTGGTTTCTGTCTGGCGCTCGTCGATACCAAGGCTGCCGCGATACGCGGCAATCGCCTCCCCGGCTTCTCCGAGCGATGCATAGAGGTCACCAACTCGCTTGAGCACATTCGCGTTTCGCGCCTCGCTCTTCTGGAGCGTGATGAGAATCTCTCGCGCACCGACGTGATCGTAGGAGGCGACGCGCGCTTCCGCTGCGAGAAGAAGGAGGTTGACGTCGGTGCTGCCCGCCGTCACGAGCGCTTCCGCGTGCGGCCTCGCTTCGTCGGGACGTCCGAGAGCGAGTAGCGATCGCGCGATTCCCTGCCGTGCGTAAGGATTCGTCAGTTCCATTTCCAGCGCGCGACGATAGCGCTCCAGCGCTTCGCCATGCAGACCCTGCGCGGCAAAACCATCGCCGGCGAGCACCAGACCGAGGACTTTGTCGCCTCCGCGCGCCAGAACACGTGCGATTTCACCCTGCGCTCTGTCGAAAAGACCCTTCGTGATCAGATCGCGCGCGAGCGTGTAGCCGGTCATTGCGCTCTGACCGGTCGGCGTCATTCTCGCCGGCTTTTCGGCGAACAGCTCTTCGATTATCGCCGGGTCAAAGTGGAAATCCTCGACGTGATCGACGCTCTCGTCCTTTTCAGTGATTGGAGGCGCGACGGTCAGCCGGATTTCTTCATGCGGCAGCTCGATCGCCAGCTCCAGCTTCTGCGGAGTGTACATCGGGTCGAGCGCCAGCGCGCGTTTGGTCTCGCGCAGCGCCGACGCAAAGTCGCCGAGGTTCGACAGCGTGAAGCTCATGTTGTAGTGCGCTTCAGCGAAATCCGGATTCGCCTGAATCGCGCGCGCAAACGCGTTGCGCGCGTCCGAGTATTTCTCCAGCTCGACGAGAATCAGGCCGATGCCGTTCCACGCCACCGGATGCTCCGGCGCCGAGCTGAGAACCTGGCGATAGGCTTCCAGCGCGAGCTCGGTGTGCTTTCTCCGGAACAGGCCGAGCGCCAGGTTGAGTCTTGCCTCGACCGGCGGGTTCGGTGACTGAAGCGCGCGACGAAAGGAGTTGATTGCAGCTTTCGTGTCGTTCTTGTGCCACAGCAGAACGCCGAGATTGTTTTGCGCGAACGGGTAGCTGGAATCGAGTGACAGAGCGCGGGTATAGCTCTCCTCGGCTTCCTTGTGCTTGCCCTCCAGCTGCAGCGCGACTCCGCGTCCATTCCAGGTTTTCGCCGTCGGCGAGAACTCACGCGCAAACCGGTCCGCTGTGGCGATCGCGGCGCCAGTGTCCCGTTGCAGGAGATACAGCTCCAGCATCGCCTGCAGCACTTCCGCGTTGGCTTCGCCGCCCTCGATCGCCTTCTCGTATTCGCGCAGCGCCTCCTGGAAGTAACCCTTCTGCCGGAGCGCGCGGCCAAGCGTTATATGCGCGCCAGCGGAGGTTTTCTGGGCGTGGCTCGGAGTGACTTCGTGGCGATAGGTCTCGAGCGACAGATTTGCCTGCGCCCTCACCAGCGTCGGGTTGAGCATGACCGCCCGCCGGTTTGCTTCGGCTGCTTCTTCGCCGCGTCCGAGATCACCGAGTATGAACCCGATCAGATAGAGCGCATCCGGGTTCTCCGGGTTCAGCTCGATCGATCGTCTCACCGACCGCATCGCGTCCTCGTGCAGGCCGCGGTTATAAAGCGTCTCCGCCAGCAGGAAGTGAAGCACCGAGCTGTCCTGGTCCAGCTCGATTGCGCGCTGAAACAGTGAGTGCGCGCGTTCCAGGCGCCCGGCGGTCTTCTCGGCTATCCCGCTCTGTACAAGAGCTTCGAGATCATCGGGGTTGGCGCGAAGTCTTTCCTCGAGCTCCTGAAGGCGCCGCTCCAGAATTCCGGTGTCGCCGTAAGCGATCTCCAGATTGCGGCGCGCGACGCCCATACGCTCGTCGAGCGCCAGCGCCCGCGAGAAAGCGGCGATCGCTTCTTCGGTGAGTCCTTTACGAAAATAAAAGACCCCGAGATTATTGTACGCGCCCGCGTCAGAAGGATCGATTCGGCGAGCGAACGACCGAAGTATGTCGATCTCACCGCCGTGCGCGGCTGCCGTTGGGCGGACAGTGGCCGCTGCGCTCATTGTCTACGCTACTCGCACCGCACGGAAGATGGCCTCGAATGCTTTCTGATCGGGGACGAGCAGGAAGAAGCCGTGCAGGCTCTCCGTCGGCTCCTCGAGGAAGAACTCCGTCTCCACGCAGAGCACAGGCGATTCGACCTGAGGCAAATGATCACCCAGGGTGCTGAGGGCCATAGTGGTCTTGCCTGTCGTGAGCTTCGGCGGCGAGAGCATCAGCCTCATATCGAGAAACTCGCTGAGCGCGGTGAGGTAAGCGCCGGCCAGAATATTTCCAGCCTCGTTGAGCGCCGACTCCTCGAGCTTGCCAAGATTGGGAGACGTTCCCCGCTTTCGCCTCAACATCCTCTCAGCGAGACGAAGACCTGCGGGAACAGCCAGCAGAAACACGGTCTGGCCGCTGATGTCGCCGCTCATTGCCATCTGCACCGCGACGATCTCTTGACCGGCGGCAATCTCCGGTACGAAATCACCGGGCGGAACGACATTGACCATCGGCACGCTGATCATGATTCGCGTGGCAGTGAGGGTCGACAGCGCGGTTGCTGCGTGTCCGGCGCCGATGTTCGCCACTTCGCGCAGCGCGTCCAGGCGCGCGGTGCTCATGAGCGTGGTGCTCTCGACGGCGGGTGTATTGCGGGGTTCGGTCATTTCAAAGGAGACTGGAGGCGTCAACGATGAGAGCGGGCGATCCATCGCCAAGAATGGTCGCACCGCTGAAGAGAGTCTTACTTCCGCTCACGCCGTCAAATTGCTTGACGACGATTTCCTGCTGTCCAACGAATTCGTCCACGATCAGCGCCGCCTTGCGCTCGGCCAGCTCGATGAGCACTACCTGCCCGCTCGCCGCAGTCGCGGTGGCTGGAAGGCCTACACGCTCGCGAAGCCAGATGGCCGGGAACAGATCGTCGCGAATCGCCACCACCTGTCGACCCTTTGATTCCAGCAGCATCGGCTGCGAAAGACTGAATGTCTCCAGTACGTGGGTCAGCGGAATGGCGTAGGTCTCCGTCGCTACCCGTGCGAGGAGCGCTCGCGAGATCGCCAGGGTGAGCGGGAGCCTCATACTCACACTCGTCCCGAGCCCGGCATCGGTGTGAACTTCCAGCGATCCACCGAGCGAGCGAACGCGATTGGCGACGATATCGAAACCGACGCCCCGGCCGGATATCTCCGTCACTTTTTCAGCAGTAGAAAATCCTGGCCGGGCGATGAGCGCAACGAGCTCCTGCTCAGAGAGAGTGTCGGTTTCCTTGTCGACGAGCCCCATTTTTTTGGCGCGCGGCAGAACACGCGCCGCGTCGATTCCGCGGCCATCGTCCGTTACCCGAATCAAGACGGTCGAACGGTCACGCTCGGCGGTCAGGATCAAAGTAGCAACGCGTGGCTTACCCGCCTTTTCACGCTCCTCTGGTTTTTCGACCCCGTGATCGAGCGAGTTGCGCAGAAGGTGCAGCACCGGCTCGCCCATCTCGTCGACCATCGATCGATCGAGCTCGATGTCGCGCCCTTCGATCTTGAACTCGACTTCCTTCCCCAGAGACTTGGCGGTGTCGCGCACTACTCGCGGGAATCTCTCGAAGACCTGCCACACCGGCACCATCCGGCTGGTCATGATCTCGTTCTGCAGATTGGCGAGTATTTGCGATGCGCGGAGCGTCGCTTCCAGCAGCTCCTCATCTCCGATGCGTTCGGCCGCCTTTGCGATACGGTCGCGGGCGATTACGAGCTCGCCGACAACGTTCATCAGAATGTCGAGTCGCTTCGCTTCAATGCGAACGTGACGCGGACCTTTCTGGGCAGGCACGGGCACCGGCGCGGTTGCAGCCTCTGCGTCTTTCGGTGCCGAAGCGATCGCGAATACCGAGGTGAAGGCGTGTGGGATTTCCGGACTGCTCGCGTCCCTGATTCGTGCGATGACCTTGGTCACGTCGAGCTGCTGCGGCGTGGCCGCAGTTGCCAGATCTACCGCCTGCTCCAACGCGTCGACTCCCGCGAACAGGGTGTCGATCAATGGCCTGTTAACCGCGAGGTCCCCGTTTCTGATCTTGTCGAGCAATGTCTCCAGCTCGTGGGAGAGATCCGCAACAGAGGTGTACCCCATCGCTCCGCCCATTCCCTTCAGCGTGTGGACGGCGCGAAACAGTCTGGCAACAGCCGCATCGCCCGCGCCGCGCTCGAGATCGAGCAGCGCGCTGTTTATCTCGGAAAGACTTTCACGACTCTCCGAGAGAAAGAGCTTGGCGTAGCGGCCGGTATCCACTTAGGCGAGAACCCGCTGAACGGCTTCGAGGACGCGGCTCGGTTGAAACGGCTTCACCACGAAATCCCGCGCGCCCGCCTGAAGGGCTTCCTGGACCAGGGCCTGCTGCCCCATCGCGCTGCACATGAGGATTCGCGCGGCGGGGTCCGCCTGCGTGATCTGCTTCACGGCTTCGATGCCGCCCATCTCCGGCATGATGATGTCCATCGTCACCAGGTCCGGCTTCAGCTGCTGGTACTTCTCCACCGCCTGCTTCCCATTTTCAGCCTCGCCAACGACCGTGAAGCCGGCCTGGGATAGAATGTCGCTGACCATCGTCCGCATGAAAACGGCATCATCGCACACAAGCACAGTGCTACTCACCCTACCTCCCTTGTCCGATTACCTGGTGAACCACAGTCCTGATATCGAGAACCAGCATCCGCTCGCCGCCGATCTCCACCGCTCCCGTCACCGCACCCGCCACCGGAATCTCCGTGTCGTCAACCGTCGCGAACTGATCGACCGGCACATCCTGAATGTCCCGCACATCATCGACACCGATCGCAGCAAACCGATCGAGATAGTCGACGAGGAGTATCAATCCTTCATCGCGCCTGTAAGGCGCCCGGCCCAGCGTCACTCCGCCATCGATCACCGTGACGATTGTGCCGCGAAGGTTGATCAATCCGCACACATTCTCCGGTGCGCCGGGAAGTCTCGTCAGCGCCTGTGGAGGGACTATCTCGCGAAACGACTCCATGTCACAGGCGAACCCATGTCCGCCGAGCTCGAACACGAGCAGGCGTCTGGTCGGGACCTGCGGCTCTTCGGCGAGGATTTCCTCCGGAGGCAGCGTGACTGCGTCACTCATAGAAACGAAGCGCGACCAACGCGTCCACGTCCGTTGGGAGGACGTGTTCGCCGGCAACGGTAGTGAGCGCGCGCTGCAAGTCCTCCGGCAGAGGCGAGCGGAAGTCGAGTGGCTTGCCGGTCACCGGGTGATTGAACGCGAGCCACGCTGCGTGGAGGAAATGCCGCTTGGGAGGAAGTCCGGCCACACGACATCCTCCGCCGCCTCCATAGACGTCATCGCCCATGACAGGATGGCCGATAGACGCGAGATGAACGCGGATTTGGTGAGTCCGTCCGGAATGGAGATGGGCACGAAGAAGATCCCCCGCATCGAACCGAGCAAGGCGTATGACGTCGGTCTTGGCCGGCCGACCCTTAATGACGATTGCCATGCGCTTCCGGTCTCGCGGATCGCGGGCTATCGGCTTGTCGATCGTGAGGTTATCCGCCGAGAGGTGTCCCCAGATCATCACTGCATAGCGCCTCTGGACCCGCCGGGCGGCGATGGCGCTGCTCAAAAGCCGGTGGGCGCGGTCCGTCTTGGCGACGACAAGGAGCCCCGAAGTCTCCTTGTCGAGCCGGTGGACCATGCCCGCCCGTTCAGGGTCGCCCTCCTTCGACAACTCGCCCCCTCGGCCGAGAAGGGCGTTGACCAACGTGCCGCTCCAGTTCCCCGGGGCGGGGTGCACCACCATCCCGGCAGGCTTGTCTACCACTAAAAGGGCTTCGTCCTCGTAGACGATGCTCACCGGGATATTTTCCCCGACGATCGCCCGTTTTTCGACCACGGGTATCTCGACCCTGACGACCTCGCCTACCTCAGGCTTGTAACTCGCCTTCTCTCGACGCCCGTTAACCAACACGTGACCCTGTGCAATCAGCGTCGCAGCCTGGGTCCTGGAAAGCTCAGCACGCTGGGCGATAAAGAGATCGAGGCGGACATTGCTGTCCGCCTCGACGGGATACTCTCGAATGTCACTCAGGGGCTAACTCTCCGCCGGCGTGTCCGATACGGGTGCGGCCACCACGGGGCTCGCGGAGCGTTCTTCGCCCCACAGCACCCAGGCCAGCAAAAACGCTCCGACGCTCACGGCCATGTCGGCGACGTTGAAAGTGGGCCAACGAAGATCGCCGACGCCCACGTCGATGAAATCGACAACACCGGTAGCGGACCGAATGCGGTCGATCAGATTCCCCACCGCCCCACCACACACCAGGCCCAACGCGAGGGTGCGCAGGAAGTCACCTTGTTTCGTCGCCTGATAGAGTCTGCCAAGTATGACCAGGGCACCCGCAGTCAGCGCCATGAAAATCCAGCGCGAGTAAATGCCCAGGTTCAGTCCGAAGGCTGCCCCGGGGTTGTAGACGAGAGTCAGCCGAAGGTGGCTGCCGAGAATCTCGTGCGGAACGTGTTGCGGTGAGAGCGTGGCGGCGGCGATCAGTTTGGTGACCAGATCCGTCGCGACGACAACCATGAGCGTACCCCAGAAGAGGGGTGGATTAGGCTTGGCGCTTTCCATCTTCTTCACGTTGCTTGCATTCGATGCAGTAGCGCGCGTGCGGTAGTGCGTCGAGACGCTCGAAGCTGATCTCACGCCCGCAGTTGTGGCACTTCCCGAATTGCTCGGGGTTCCGGTACAGGCGGCGCAGCGCTTCGTCGATGTGCCAGAGGAACCGTCCTTCCTGGCTCGCAAACAGGAATGCTTTCTCGCGCTCCATGGCATCGGTGCCCTGATCGGCCATATGGAACGAGTATGCGCTCAGATCGCCATCAGCACCTTGGGGCGTAGATCCGAACGTCTCGTCGTAATGCCCGAGCTCCTTGAGCACGCGCTTCCTTTCCTCGAGCAGGCGCTTCTCGAAGTGCTGCAGATTCTTCTTGGGCATCGCCTTCGGCTTCTGCGTTTTCTTGCTGGCTGCTGTTGCCATTTCTAACCAACCCTCTCCAAGGCGACTTCGACGTTCTGCCCATCAAGGTCGAACGGGTGCGTCGCGTATTTTCCGTCGATTCGCTCACCCACTGTCAGCTTCCGGGCGAGTACTTCATCGGCGATCCATTTCTGGAAGGCCTTCACTGCTTCCTGAATCTCGTCGTTCCCGCCCACCGAGAGCGTGATGCGATCGCTGACGGCGAAACCCAATTCTTTCCTCAGCCTTTGAACCCGGCTCACCAGCTCGCGAGCCAGGCCTTCCAATCTCAAGTCGCGTGACACGGTCGGATCGAGCGCGGCAAAATAGCCCGCCTCCTCCTTCACCACCATGTCGCCCGATGCACTTCGAACAATGGTCAGATCCTCGACGCTCAACTGCCGCGACTCGTTCCCGACCGATACGTACAGCGGCTTTCCCGCCTCGAACTCTCTAAGCGCGTCGCTGGCCAGAGCCTGGACTGCCTCGGCGGCCAGCGGCGTTTCCTTGCCGAACTTCTTACCCAGAGAACGGAAATTCGGTCTAGCCTTTAAAGTTACTAGGCTGGCGGCGCTTGTGATGAACCCGATTTTCTTGATGTTGAGCTCGGCCGCCAACAGTGGGCTAAGCTCCTCCAAAAGACTCTGCGAGCGGGAGCCTGTCTGCCCTGATAAAGGCACGACACATACCATCTCGCTGAGCGGCTGGCGCACCTTCACTCCAGCATCCTCACGCGCGGCCCGACCAAGGGTGGCAAGTGTACGGAGTTGCTCCATTGCGCGATCGAGGTCCGCATCGCCATGACCGGCGATCTCCCGCCTGAAGGGGGCCAGATGCACCGACACACCTGTCAGCTCGCGATGTACCCAGTCCGTGATGAATGGGGCGAACGGCGCCAGCAATCGGCATGTGACGGCAATGATCTCGTGCAGCGTCGCGAACGCGGCACGGTTCTCAGCGCCGTCAACATTATAAAAGCGGTGGCGGCTCTGACGCACGTACCACTTGGATACGTCTTCGTCGAAGAACGTCATCACGGCTTTTGCGGCGTTGGTCGCCTCGTACCGCTCGAGCAGTTTATCGGCATCGGCCTCAACGGTCGCCAGTCGCGACAGAATCCAGCGGTCCAGCAGCGGCCGATCCGCCAGCAAGGGATCGCTCGACGACGGCGACCATCCGAAGTTCGCGTATTCGGCAAAGATTCCAGTGTAGACGTTCTTGAACGTCAACAGAAAGCGACCGGCGGTATCACGAATCCCGGCCTCGTCAAACCGGCGCGGAGTCCAGAGCTGGCTCGACGTCGTGAGAAAAAGCCGAACTGCATCTGCTCCATAACGGGGGATCACCGTGCCGGGGTCGATGATGTTTCCCAGACGCTTTGACATTTTCTGGCCTTCAGCGTCGAGCACCAGATCGTTGACGACGACCGATCGATACGGTGCGGTGCCAGCGTGCCCTGCAAGAATGTTGTTCGGAAGCGCGTCGCCAAGTCCTGTCGCGATCGCCAGCAGCGAATAAAACCATCCGCGTGTCTGGTCGATCCCCTCGGCGATAAAGTCGGCGGGAAAATACCGCCCGAATTTTTTCTCGTTCTCGAACGGGAAGTGCCACTGCGCAAAAGGCATCGACCCGGAGTCGAACCAGGCGTCGATGACCTCCGGCGTCCGTTTCATCGTTCCACCGCACTTGCACTTGAACTCGTAGCGGTCGATGAACGGCTTATGCGGGTCGAAACCTTCCGGCAGCTTCGCGCCGGCTCGCTCGGCCAGCTCGGTGTATCCGCCGATGGCCTCGGCGTGGGTGTCGTCTTTATCGCAGACCCAGATCGGCAGCGGCGTGCCCCAGTAACGATCGCGGGAAACTGCCCAGTCGATGTTGTTGGTGAGCCATTCACCGAATCGTCCCGCGCCGACCTCTGGTGGGTGCCAGTCGACACGTGCGTTGCGCGCCAGCATCTCGTCCTTGAATTCCGTGGTCCTCACGAACCACGATGTGCGTGCGTAGTACAGGAGGGGCGTCTCGCAGCGCCAGCAGTGAGGGTACGCATGCTCGAACAGGGCCGACTTCCAGAGGACCCCGCGCTTCTTCAGCTCCTCGAGAATGACCGGATCGGCATCCTTGACGAACATCCCGCCGACGAGCGGCATGTCCGCTGGAAATTCACCGCGAAGATTCACCGGCTGCAGGAAAGCCAGACCATTGCGCTGTCCGGCAGCGTAGTCGTCGGCGCCGAAAGCCGGCGCCATGTGCACGACGCCCGTCCCCTCCTCGGCCGAGACGAAATCCTCGCCAATTATTATCTCGTGCTTCCCTTCCTTATATGCCACCCAGTCGAGCGGACGGTTGTACCGTTTTCCAATCAGCTCGGTGCCGCGGAAAGTTCCGACAGCATCCCACCGGGTCTCATAGTCGTCGCCGAGTACCGAGCCCGCGCGCGACTGAGCGACAATGATGGTCTCATCCGGCTCGCCCTTTTTCTTCCGAAGCTCGACGTACTCGAGTGCCGGGCTGACCGCGAGGGCGACGTTTGAGATGAGCGTCCAAGGTGTGGTGGTCCATACCAGAATGCGGCGCCGCGTTTTCGAGCCACCATCGCCGACGATATCGAGCGCGACGAACGCGCTCGGATCCTTCACATCCTTGTATCCCTGAGCCACTTCGTGGCTCGAAAGTGTAGTCCCGCAGCGCGCGCAGTAAGGGAGGACTTTGTGACCTCGATAGAGACGGCCGCGGCGGAACATTGTCGCCAGCGCCCACCACACGCTCTCTATGTAATCATTGGAGTACGTGATGTACGGATCGCTGTAGTCCAGCCAGTAACCGATGCGCTCGCTCAGCGATTCCCAATCGGCGCGGTATCGCCACACGCTCTCCCGGCACATCTCGTTAAAGCGCTCGACGCCGATCTTCTCGATCTGCTGCTTGGCTGTCCGAATGCCGAAGTCGGTCTCGATTCTTTTCTCGACCTCGATCTCCACGGGCAACCCATGGGTGTCCCAACCCGCTTTGCGCGCCACGTGTTGCCCGCGCATTGCGCGGTACCGGCAGAAGAGATCCTTCACCGTCCGCGAGAACACGTGATGGATCCCGGGCTTTCCGTTCGCCGTGGGTGGACCTTCGAAGAAAACGAATTCGGGCTTGCCCTCGGTTTGGGCGAGAGTTCGCTCGAAGAGTTTCTCCTCTTTCCAGCGCGCTAGAATCTCATTTTCGAGATCGTCGGGGGAGCGATCGGTCGGGAGCAGACGGAAGCGTCTGCCCTTCTCGTCTCCGCCCGATCCGCTCGACGCTGTCGAGGCGGGCCGGACTGCGGTCATTCTTTTCCGGGTCCGGTGGAGTTCGAGCCCGCGCCTCTCAACGTACTGGCTACCACCTGCGAATCCGAAGCTTCCACTTCGGAGAGCTGGCGGGCAATCAACGTCCGCATCTGCGAGAGATAGCTGCGGCGCGAGCGATCGAGATTGTCCAGCTCTTCCTCCATTCGACGTACATCGGCCTTGGCGTTCTCGATGATTCGTTCACCCTCGGCCTGCGCCTCGCGCAGAACGAGCTGCGCTTCCCGCTCCGCCTGCTCCCGAACTTCGCCACGCAGCTGCTGTGCGGCGATCAGCGCGTCGTTGAGCGCCTTGTCGCGCTCCCGAAATGCCCGCAATTGCTCGTGAAAGCTGCGCGCTTTCGAATCGAGGTCCTGATTGATACGCGTCAGGCGCTCCATCTCTTCCGCTACCTGGTCCCGGAACTGATCGACGCGCGCGGGATTGTAGCCCCGAAGCGCCCGACCGAAGTCGTAGCGCCGTACATCGAGTGGTGTCAGATGAAACGCTTCGTCGATCATTTAGCCCTCGCTCCGAAGAGGGTTGTTCCCAGTCGCACCATGGTCGCGCCTTCTTCTACCGCGATCTCGTAATCGTTGGACATTCCCATCGACAGCTCCGTCGCCGGGTGGCCGGCCCCGGCAAGAATGTCGCGAGCCTCGCGGCCCTCGGCGAACGTCCGGCGGATTTCAGTTTCTGTTGCGGTAAAGCTAGCCATTGTCATCACTCCGCGGACGCGAATCCCCGAAAGAGTAGCGAGTCGTTCCGCTTCCGGCAGCAGGTCAGCAAGGTGATAGCCGCCTTTGGTTCCTTCGCCCGAAAGGTTCAGTTCCACCAGCGCATCGACCGCGCGCCCGCGCCCGATCCCGAATTCACACACCGCGTCTGCCAATCGAGCGCTGTCCAGCGAATGCAGCAACACGAATTGCTCCAGCGCCTTCACCTTGTTCCGCTGCAGGTGGCCGATGAGATGCCAGCGCACGGGGACATCCACGGCAGCGATCTTTTTCGTCGCTTCCTGCACTTTGTTTTCGCCAACATCATGCAGACCGCACTCGTAGGCCGCGCGCGGCGCTTCGGGCCCGTGAGTCTTGGTAACCGCGACGATCGTAACCTGCTGACCGTGCCCGCCGCGCTCGACTGCCGCTGCGATTCGCGACCGCACATCGGCCACGCGCTCAGCCAGGCCGGGGAAAGCCATAGCTGTCAAATTTAGCGGGGCACCTCGCGCCGTTCAATTAACGGCGACACAGCCACGCGTTACTCGCCGAATCCGAACGTGCGACTGATCCGCTTCATCATGTCCTCGTCGGGACCTTTGACGCTGACGGTGACAGAGCCGGCGTAAGCGCTGCCGGTCACCCGCACGATCCTGTCGCGACTGGCCATCGACGGACTGATGCGTCCGTCGTACTTGAGGACGAAAGTGCCCATGAACGAATCGCCATCGCACTCGACGGTGATGTCTGGCGGCACCGTGATCTCGACGTTGCCCAGCACCGCCACTGCCTCGATTTCGGAAAGACCGTAACCGACTTCAGCGCGGCGGAGGTCGAGCTCCACGCTTCCAAGCACTGCCAGCGCGCGAAACCGGCGAGGAAGTTCCCACGGCCCCTGTCTCTCGTGGCTACTGAGAAACGAAACCACACCAGACATTGAGCGGGTTCGCGGCGTGAGCTCCGTGCCTCCGCTCTCTGGTTGTGAGTAGCCGGAGTTGCTCAGGCGGTGATCTTCTGCTCGAAAATCGGCCATTTCAGGCGGACCTGCCGAGGAGCCGTCCGACCAGGCGCACGATGTTCTGCATGTTGCGGCTGATGTCATTGAACATCACCGTTACGAACAAAAGTCCAATGATCAGGAGCCCACCCTTCAGGATGCGCTCCCTGGTTTGCGTGCTGAAAGCGCTGCCCTTTATCGTCTCGGCGACGTTGAGCACGATCTGTCCGCCGTCGAGGATCGGAATCGGAAGCAGATTGAAGACGGCCACATTGATGCTGATCAGCGCGATGAGTAGCAGCAGAGTCTCAATTCCCCCGCGGGCCGCCTGAACCGACACCTGCGCGATCGCGATCGGGCCGCCGAGATCCCTCACGCCCACACCTCTGGCGAGGGACCCGAGCGCGGAAAAGATTTTGCCGCCGTTGTCGAGCGTCAGGTTCCACGCCTCGCTGAACGCCCGGCCAACCGAGATCGGCGTGAAGCCTTCGGTTGCTACCATTCCGATCCTGCCGAGCGAGCGCTTTTCCCCGGTACGGGGATCGACCACCGTCTCCGCCAGCGGCGTCACTCCCACGCTGATCGGCTGGCCATGGCGCACTACTCCGAGATCGATGCGTCGTCCGGCAGACGCGCCGATGGTGTCGAGGAGCGTCTCCCAGCGATCGAGCGGCCGGCCATTGAGCGTGGCAATACTGTCGCCCGCCTGAACTCCGGCGATCGCTGCCGGCTTCCCGGCCGTAACTACTGCCGCCACCGGAATCGGAGTGGGGAAACCAGAGTGTAGAAGAAGTCCGACATAGATGCCGTAGGCCAGCAAGGCATTCATCGTCACGCCGGCGAGCATGATGAAGAGCCGTGCAATCAGTGGCTTTGACTCGAACCACCTCGATTCCGGGATCGGCTTCGGACCGAAAGGAATCATCGCGTTCGGGTCGAATCCGTCTTTTGGACTGCCGGGCTGAGTCGCAGAGTTCTCGGCGCCGCCCTCGAGGAAAGCCGTCGCCTCATCCTCGCGCGACGCCATGCGCACGTAGCCGCCGAGTGGCAGCGCAGCGAGAATGTACTCGGTCTCGCCAAAGCGCTTTTTGAGGAGTGACGGGCCGAATCCGATCGAAAAACGCGGAGCGTAAACTCCGGTGAGCTTGGCAGCAATGAAGTGTCCGAGCTCGTGGACGAAGACCACGAGTCCAAAGACGATGATGGGAGCTAACCAACTCAGCAACTGAACATCTCCTGAACATGTCGGCGAGCGGCCGCATCAGCGGCGAGCAATTCCACCCGCGTGGCAGCCGGCATTCCGCTCAACTGATCGAGTGCTGACGAAATACCATGCGCGATGTCCGGGAACCGGATCTTCCCGGCGAGAAAGGCCGATACCGCGCGCTCATTGGCGCCATTGAATACGGCCGGTGCGGCGCCTCCGGTCTTGCCGGCAGCGATGCCGAGCTGTAGCGCCGGGAAACGCTGGTGATCGACGGGCTCATAGGTCATCGGAGATAGTTTAACGGGATCGAAGGCTGGTACACCTTCGTCCGCCACGCGTTCGGGATGCGTCAACGCATACAAGACCGGTAATTCCATGGTTGGGACGCTCATCTGGGCGAGCACGCTGCCGTCGATGAATTCCACGAAGGAATGAACGATGCTCTGCGGATGGACTACCACATCGATCCTGTCGTACGGAAGTCCAAAGAGAAAATGGGCTTCGATAACTTCGAGCGCCTTGTTGGCGAGCGTCGCGCTGTCGATGGTGATTTTCCGTCCCATCCGCCAGGTCGGGTGACGCAGCGCATCCTCAACGGTTGCGGTCGCCAGTCGCGCGGCGCTCCAGTCGCGGAACGGGCCGCCCGACGCAGTGAGCACTACGCGTCTCACCTGCGACGTCGGATGTCCAGTGATGCACTGCAGTATCGCGCTGTGCTCACTGTCGACAGGAACGACTTCGCCAGCGCCCGAGGCGCACGCTTGTCTCACCAGATCTCCGGCAATCACCAGCGTTTCCTTGTTGGCGAGTGCGACGCGCTTGCCGCCCTCGAGCGCCGCAAGCGTGGCATCGAGCCCCGCCGCACCAACGATCGCGTTGAGGACGATGTCGACATCGTCGCGAGTCGCGGCAGTTACCAGAGCATCCGTGCCACTCTCCCAGGACTCGTCGCTCCCGTCCTGTGACTCGACCATCCCGACAAAGGAGGGAGAAAATTTCAGCGCCTGTTCTTTGAGGAGCGCAGCGTTGCTGTTGGCGGTTAGAGCAGTGACGCGGAATCTCTCCCGCTGCCGGTCCAGTACGCGCAGCGCAGTCGTGCCGATGGAGCCCGTCGAGCCAAGCACCGCTACCCCTTTGGGTGCGGCGACGGCGGTCACTGCGGGATGGGCAGGAGTAGCCGGCCCAGCATCAGGAACGCGACCGGCATCACGAACAGCAGACTGTCGAAGCGGTCGAGTATTCCGCCGTGGCCCGGGATTATGCGCGAGCTGTCCTTGATGCCCGCTTCGCGTTTGAGCAGTGATTCGGCCAGATCGCCCGTCTGCGCCGCAACGCTGACGACGATGGCGAACAACACCGCGCCCTGGACGGTGAGACCAAGGGATGCGAACGGCATCAGGATGAAACGCACGTAAAGCAGGCAGATGACGATCGCCAGTCCGAGCCCGCCCACCGCGCCCTCCACGGTTTTGCCTGGAGAGATCGAAGGAATCAGCTTCTTCTTCCCAAAAGTTCTGCCAAACATGTAGGCGCCGATGTCAGTTGCCCAGGTCAAAAGCACTGGCAAAACGACCAATGCGGTGCCGGCCCGGGCGCCTACCGCATAATCATGGTAGCGCAAAGCGTAGATGTACGAGAACAACGACGCGTAGAGGACACCGAAAGCAGTTATCGAAACCGACGCCAGGGGCTTCCCTTGGGGGCCACGGAGCCAGATGGTGCTCGCGAACAGCACCAGGAACATCGCTACGACGGCTGTAAGAGACAGAGAGTACACGCCGAGTCGCTGTGCGTGGATTGCGATCGGGACGAGCGCCGCGAGGGCGATGCCTGCGGGCTCGATCGGCTGCACACCCGTCTCGCGGGCCATCCTGAACAATTCCCAGGCTGCGAGCGCGGCGAGTACTGACAATAGAATCGCCAGTGCCCAGTCGCCAAAATACACGATGGCGATGCTCACGGGCGCAGCGATGACCGCGAAAATGGTGCGGCGTGCCAGCTCGGACACGCGCTAGACTTCCATGATTTCTGCTTCTTTTCCCTTCAACAACTCATCGATCTTGCCGATGTAGTCGTCGTGAAGCTTCTGCAGCTCCTTCTCCGCCCGCTTCTGCTCGTCCTCTGAAGTTTTCTCGAGCTTCTTGAGCTGGTCGCGAGCGCCGGTGCGCGCGTGGCGGATTCCTATGCGCGCTTCCTCAGCGAGCTTGTGAACGACTTTCACGAGCTCTTTCCTGCGCTGCTCGTTGAGTGCAGGCAGCGGAACGCGGATGACACCCGACTGCGTCTGTGGATTGAGTCCGAGATCAGATTCGCGCAGCGCTTTCTCGATCGCCGAGACCAAGCCTTTATCCCAGGGCGTCACCGTTAGTAAACGTGGCTCGGGCGCGGAGACGCTGCCCACCTGGTTCAGCGGCATCTGCTGTCCATACGCATCGACGCGAACCGTGTCGAGCAGGCTGGTGGTCGCCTTTCCCGTTCGGATCGACGAAAGCTCACGCTTCGACGACTCGAACGACTTCTCCATCGCGGTCCGGCAGTCCTTCGTGATCTGAGGAATTGTCGTCATTGTACGATCGTTCCGACGCGCTCACCCAGCAGCGCCTTCGCAACCTCTCCGTGACGGTGAATGTTCAGTACGATGATCGGGAGTTTGTTCTCTTTGCACAGCGTTATCGCCGTCTGGTCCATCACGCCCAGCTCATTGACCATGACATCGCGGTAGGTGATCTCATCGTATTTCTTCGCTTCGGGATCACGCTTTGGATCGGCGGTGTAAACGCCATCGACGCTGGTCGCTTTGACGATGACGTCGGCGTGAATCTGAATCGCGCGTAGAGCGGCGGCCGTGTCGGTCGAGAAGTAGGGATTGCCGGTTCCTGCGGCAAAGATCACGATTCGCCCTTTCTCGAAGTGCCGCATGGCGCGGCGCCGGATGAATGGCTCGGCGATGGATTCCATCGCGATTGCCGTCATGACGCGGGTCTCGAGATCAGCTTTCTCCAGAACATCCTGCAGCGCCAGCGCGTTTATGACGGTGCCGAGCATGCCCATGTAGTCAGCGCCGGCCCGTTCCATTCCCACCTTAGCCAGCTGGACGCCGCGAACGATGTTGCCACCGCCGATCACGAGTCCGACGCTGGCGCCCATTTTGGAGATGTCACTGATCTCGGTGGCAAGCCGCTTGAGAATCTCGAAATCGAAACCAGTGCCCTTCTGGCCGGCGAGAGCCTCGCCGGACAGCTTCAGCAATACTCGTTTGTACTTAAGCTCGGGCAAAGGCAGACCGGTTGAGGACGGTTTCAGTCTACTCTTCGCCCATCTGAAAGCGAACGAAGCGTCTCACCTGAATGTTCTCCCCGACCTTTGCCGACGCTTCCTTGATCAGCTCGCCAATGGTCTTCTTCGGCTCGCGGATCCACGCCTGGTGCACCAGGGCGACATCCTTGTAGTACGCCTCGATCTTACCCGTAACAATCTTCTCGATAAGGTGATCCGGCTTGCCGCTCTCCTTGACCTGCTCGACGAAGATGCGACGCTCCTTCTCCACCTTCTCGGCGGGAACCTGGTCCTTGTCGACGGCGACAGGAGCGGCCGCGGCAATGTGCTCGGCGATGTACTTGACCAGCTGCTTGAAGTCATCCGTGCGCGCGACGAAGTCGGTCTCGCAGTTCACTTCCACCATCACGCCAACCTTGCCGTTGTGGTGGATGTAGCTGCCGATGACGCCCTCGCTCGTCTGCTTGCCGACGCGCTTCTCCGCCTTGGCGATTCCCTTGGCGCGAAGATACTCGACCGCCTTGTCCATATCGCCGTTGGTCTCCTCGAGCGCCTTCTTGCACTCCATCATGCCGGCGCCAGTCTTCTGGCGCAGCGCCTGAACGTCTTTTGCTGTGAACTTCTCTTTGGTCATTGTCATATATCGTATCTCGTTAAAACGCCGCCGGAATCATCCGGCGGCGTGAAAGTTAACCTTCCTGCTCGGGCTCGGCGGCCTCTTCCGTTGCGCCGCCTTCTTCGCCGCCTGTCTTGAGCCGCGCGGCAATCGCTTCGGGCTTCGCCCTGCGCCGGCGTGGCCTTCTCTTTCTCTTTCTGTCACCCTCACCTTCCGGCTCTGCACCGCGGTCGGAGCTGTAGGTGTACGATTCCGCCTCTTCGACTTCCTCGCGCACCGGCGCTTCGCGGCGAGCCTCGACGATTGCATCGGCTATCGCCTTGGTCATCAGCTCGACCGAGCGGATCGCATCGTCGTTGCCGGCGATAGGAACCGTGATCAGATCCGGATCGGCGTTGGTATCGACCAGCGCGATTAGCGGAATCGTGAGCTTGTTGGCCTCGTTGACCGCGATCCGTTCCTTCTTGTAGTCGATCACGAACATCAGACCGGGAAGAAGATTAAGTT
>JBJMOT010000075.1:0-27305 GCA_045803585.1 Gemmatimonadaceae bacterium | reverse complement strand
CGCTAGCTAACTACGGCGTCCGCGATCGCGGCAGCGCCGTCGGCGGAATGATGTTGTTCAGCCGCATGTAATTCGCGAGCTGGCTGTAGTGATCCGCCAGATCGAGCGCGTGTCCGAGCACCATCCCCGCTCTCGTCACCATCCGCGAATTACCACCGAAGGTGATGCTGATCTGATCGGCGAGCTTCGCGTCATCCAGCTGGGCGAACGCCTGATCGCAGTACGCGAATGAATCCTTGAGGCTCTTCATCAGCTTGTCTTTTTGCCACGTTGCCTTCACCGAGTCGGCAGTTGCGGTATCCTCCGCCGGGCGGGCGCCCTTCATCGTTCCAAAATTGTTGCAGAAGAAATAATTATCGTCGGCGACGTGGGCGGCGATGTAGCCGATGCTCAATTGAGCCGGCGTCGGCTTGTAGCTGAATTTGGACGCCGGGATCGAATCGAATGCGGCCGCGACGTTGCGATGCAGTGCGCCGATCCTGCCCTTGAACGAAGTGGTGATCGGATTAACGGGCGGTCCGGCGGGCGCGGTCGGCTGCTGGGCGGCGAGCCCTATCGGAGCGAGGGTCGCGAGAACCGCGAGATGCAGGATTTTCATAGGGACCTCTGTAGTCGGGCGATGGACCGTATAGTGGCCGTGTGGTGTCGTTTCCGCAACTTGGAGGTACTGTAAAAAACCCCACCGCGCGATGGCGCGGTGGGGTTAGTGGGGGTGATGCTGAATCAGCCGCTATTATTTCGTCGGGTCATCCTCCGGGTGTATGTACGTCAGCTGGAACGGGCCGATCGCGTGAACCTGGACCTCGGTGAGCCCGCGCACCGTTGCGAAATGGGCCATGTTCTTCGGAGCTACGATGAACCCATCATTCTTGAGCTCGACGAGCGCGTCCTTGTCAAAATTTTCGCCGAGTCCCACCAGGAAGGTGCCCCTTATCACCGTAACGGCTTCATCGGTTGGATGTGTGTGAGGCGGCAGGATGTACCCGTTGGGAAAGCGAAGGCGCACCGTGAATATCGCGCCCGCCACGCTGGGATCGCCCTGGACGACGGCGAACTGAGCGCCCGGTGGAAAAATCGGCGGCGCCGGCCCCCAGTTGATCTTGGGATTGTGATCCATCTCACCGTTTTCGCCGGCCGAGCGATTCGAGGCAGCCGACGGCGTCTGCGCCGTGATCTTGCTGCTATCGCCGGCCGAACAGGCGGTAACAATCGCGGCTGCCACCAAAAAAGCGCCGGGATGTAAGCGTTGCAACAACATGTTTACCTCCAAAAAGGTTAAGCTGAATGGGAGTGCGTTCGTGCACTCCATTCTCAGCGCACGTCACAGGACGTAAACGCTGAGTCGCATACTACGAAGCACTTATCGTCCAGTTATCGTTTGAGCTGGCGAGCCCGGTTATCCCATGTTGAATAGCATCAACCTTCTCGGTCCCGTCTCCCTGACAGGTCCCGAAGGAAAGTCATTGCGCCGCGCATCACAGCAACGACGGATCGCGTTACTGGCTCTCGTCGCGAGCTCGCCGGGGGAGTCAATCAGTCGAGATCGTGTGCTGGGACTTCTCTGGCCCGATCGTGACGAGCGTACGGCGCGCCACCTGCTGGCCGATTCGGTTTACGTCCTGCGACAGACGCTTGGTGACAGCGCCATTACCGCGGCTGGTGAAACGCTGCGGCTGTCGTCGGATGTCGTGTCGATAGATGTCGTCGAGTTCCGCCGGGCGTTGACCGAACACCGGTGGTCAGACGCCGTGCAGCTTTACCGCGGCGATTTCCTCGACGGCTTCTTCGTCCGCAATGCAGCCGATTTCGATCGGTGGGCAATGTCCGAGCGCGATCGTCTGCGGGCAGCCGCGACGCGTGCCTCTTCACTGCTGGCTGATTCACTGCGTGCGACGGGTCGCATCTCTGAAGCGGTGACCGCAGCGGAGCGCGCCCTCGAGCTCTCTCCTTCTGACGAGCCATCGTTCCGAATGCTGCTGGACTTGCTCGTCGCATCCAGCAACCGCCCGCGCGCCGACGCCGTCAGTCGACTGTTCATCGAGCGGCTCGCATCCGATTTGGGCATTTCACCGTCCGTCCAGACCACGGAGATGCTGCGACGGGCTCGAGCGGTCGAGACAGCGGAGCCGATTGTGGTCGTAGCTCCACGACGCCGCACCAGACAGCGCGGCGAAATCGATTCGGTGACCGCGGGCATCATCGTGCAGGGGCGCCATCATTGGGACCAGCGAACCCGTTCCTCGATGCAGCGTGCGATTACCTACTTCACGCGCGCCACGGAGCGTGACCCGCGAGCAGTCGAAGCCTGGTGCGGACTCGCCGATTCGTGGGTCGTGATGGGAGGACGGGCGTATGCGCCAGTCGACATCGCCATCGAACGCGCCGCCGCGAGCGCAAATCGCGCTCTGGGAATCGACGATGCGCTGTCCTGCGTCCACACTTCACTCGGCGGCCTCAACATTATGCGCCGCCGCTGGCGCGAGGCGCAATCCGAATTCAAGAGCGCGATCGAGATCGATCCCCACAATGCTGACGCCCGTCACTGGCTCTCGATGTCCTTGCTGACCGGTTTCGGCTCCCGCGACGAGGCGGTGCGTGAGCAAACGATCGCTGCCGATTTGAATCCGGTTTTGTCGATGAACATTGGCGTTCTCGGGTGGCAGCGGTACTTGCGCGGGGAATACAACCTGTCGCGCTCGAGCATGGAGCCCGCGCTCGACCTCAACGCGGATTTCGAAGAGGGACATGCCGGACTCGCGCGCGTGGCGGCGAGGCTGGGAGACGAAGACACCGTGATGCGGACAATAGGCGATGGTCTAGCCAGGCACGGGGAACTGCGCGGAGATCTTCTCGCTGAGCAAGCTTCCGCGCTCGCTGTGCTCGGAGATAAACGTCGCGCACGGCGGCTGGCGCTTGAGGCCACCGCACACCAAACGATTCCCCTCAATCTGGCGCTGGCGTGGGCCAGCATCGGCGACGGAGACCGGGCGATGCAGCATCTGGAACGCGAATCCTTTTTTGTTTACTGGGCGCCGCAGGCTCTGTGGTGGGATCCTCGCTTCGATCAGATCCGCGAAGAAGTACGATTCAAAAGAGTTCTGGAACGGGTTGGCCGGGTGTGGTCGCCGGAGTGGCAGTGACTGCTGCTATCGCGGGCGATGCGGTGTGATGCATCTTTGGCGTCGCTCGGCGGCAATACGTCGCTCAGCCCACCCACACAACGGATAAATACATGCCCGGTCGTCTGCTCTCCGGCTCAGTTGCCGCGACCTTGCTCGTCACCGCGGGCTGCATCTCTGCGTCGATGAGCAATTCTTCCCAATCCCGAGCGCGGATGGTCGCGGCCGAGTCCGCGTTGCACCAGCGGAGTGAAGGACTTCAGGCCGCGGAGACAGCGCTCGATGGGGACAAAGCAATCGCGTTCTGGGCCGATGATGCGGTGGTGCAGCCGGCCGGTTCGCCCGCGGTGGTCGGGAAAGCCGCGATCCTGAATTTGTACCACGAATTCTTCGCGACGATGGGCGTGAAGGAGCTTGTCGGTACTCCTTCGCGTTTATCGATGGCGCAGTCGGGTGATCTCGCCTACGAGACCGGGGTCAACCGCATCGTGATTCACACGCCAGGCGGTGATTTGCTCGATATGGGCAAGTATCTGATTGTGTGGAAAAAAGTCGGCGGTCAGTGGTATGTTGGTGCGCTCAGCTTCACCAGCGATGCCGCAGCTCCCACTCCCATCGCCGGCAAGTGATGAGAACGATGCTCCGAAATTTCCAGCTGGTCGTTTTAGCGTTTCTGCTGCTGTTCGTGAGTGCGACCGCCCCCGCGCAACGCGTGGCTCCCCTCGGCATCCAATCACACTTCAGCCGAAGCGCGGCCGAGCATCAGAGCGTGATGATGGCTGACTCGGGTGCGATGCCGCGCTGGGTTAAATGGGGACTCGTTGGCGCCGTCGGTGGCGCGGTGTTATTCGCAGCGGCTGGACAATCGAACACCGACGCCAGCCACAGCGCGGCGGGCGACGCGTTGTATGGCGCGGCGACGGGATTCGTTGTGATCGGCGGCGCTGTAGCACTGTGGGATTGGCTGTGCAGCGGGGACACCGGCTCCCGCCGCGCTGGTATGTGCGGAGGATGAGCTGACTGAGTGGGCCGCTGGGCCGCCCGGCCCATTCAGTCGCTGTCGAGGAGAAGCTCTCCCAGACGGTCGAGGCGGCTCTCCCACATCGAGCGGCATTGTCCGATCCAGTCGACGACGATGTCGAGTCCGGCGGGGTCGAGGTGACAGGTTCGCACTCGTCCGATTTTTTCGGTGCGGACGAGTCCGCTCCGCGTCAGCACCTGCAGATGCTGCGTCACCGCTGCGAGTGAGACATCGAGCGGCTTCGCCAGGTCGCTGACTGAAGCCGGACCACGACTGAGCCGCTCGACGATTTTCCGACGGGTATGGTCGCCGAATGCATCAAACGCGCGCTCGACACGGACGGGCAGCGCCATTCAGCGAGTTTCCTGGCCGAGACGGTCGATGAGCTGCTCCCACCCCTGCTGCCTCATCGCCGGTCCATCTGCTCCTTCGAAATACGCGCCCTGATCGGTGAAGATCAGCGTCGTGCCGTCGCCTTTCGGAATCAGCTCTACGGTCACCAGCGACGCGGAGATCCGCGTCCTCTCCCGTCCACCGATGCGGAAGTCCATCTCGAAGTCGCCGGCCGGAGTGTGGGCGCCGGCGAACCAGCGACGCTTTTTCTCGGGGTCGGCGAACGCGGTGAAGGTTCGCGCCGGTAAGACCGGATAGTTGCGCTCGATCACATAGGTCGCGTGGGTGACGGTCGGCTTGGTCATGGTGCTCTCCAGTTTTTCTCGTTCGGCAATGGCTGGCATTTAGATCTCAATACTTAAGTGATGGCTTAAGTACAGGACTCGAGGCTGAAGGAGTCAAGCCCGCCCGGATCGTCGTAATCACGGATCCGGTTCCACGCTGGTCGGCCATTTGCATTTGTAGGTGGCCGGAGGCAAGACCATGGAAATCCAATTTCGCCACGACGTCGACAACGTTCTCGCCGAAGCGGGACAGCAGAAGAAACCGGTTCTACTCGACTTCAGTGCCGCGCCGATGTGAGGGGGCTGTGCTCGGCTGGATGCCGAGGTGTGGCCGGATGAACGGGTCGTGAAGTTCGTCAACGAGAACTTCATTCCGGCGAGAGTGCACGTGAAAGACGATTCCCAGCTCTTCCAGAAATACGGCGAGAAGTACGGCGCCCATTGGACGCCGACCATCCTCGAGCTGGACTCGGATGGCGCCGAGCGTCACCGAATCGAAGGATTTCTTCCCAACGACGATTTTCTATCTCAACTGATGCTCGGCAGGGCGCAGATCTCCTTTGCCGCACAGCAGTGGGACGACGCCGAGAAGAGGTTTCGGGAAATCGTCGACAATTTTCCCGATACTGACGCGGGGCCCGAGGCGCTTTACTGGGCTGGAGTCTCGCGGTACAAGGGCACCCACGACGGAGCCTTCCTGAAGAAGACCGCCGACGCGTTCAAGGAGAGGTATCAGGACACGACCTGGGCCAAGAAAGCATCCATCTGGAATTGAATATTCGTTTGCCCTGACGGAATCACACGGTGCCGAAGAAATCGACTGCTCTCGACAAACTGCCGCCTCGCGACGAGGACGGGCTCTATCACGTTGTGATCGAGACGCCGAAGGGCTCCCCACACAAGCTCACATACGAGGAAGAACTCGGCACGTTCAAGCTGAGCGCTGTCCTGCCCGAAGGGTCGACTTTCCCTTTTGACTTCGGCTTCATCCCCAGCACGCTCGGCGACGATGGCGATCCGCTGGACGTGTTGTTGTTGATGGATCACCCGCTGACGCCGGGCACAGTGGTGCCGTCGCGTCTCATCGGAGTAATCACCGGCGAACAATCGGAAGATGGTGAAGAGCCCAGGGAAAACGACCGGCTGATCGGAGTATCGCCAGAGTCCCCGCTCTACAAAAAGACGAGGACTCTGTCAGAGCTGCCGGAAGAACTCGTCACCCAACTGGAACAGTTCTTCGTGCACTACAACGAGCAGCGTGGCAAGAAGTTCACGCCGAAGGGCAGTCACGGGTGGAAGACGGCCGAGAGCTTGTTTCTGAAGGGGCACAAGAAGTTCGCACGCAGGCAGCGCGACTAGTCGACTTCACCGGCGAGCGGGTCCGTCACCCGACATTTGATTGAATCAGTCGGGTAGCGCTCGATTCGAAGGGCTCGCCCGTTGACCTTCCACGCCAGTCGCGGACGAAAGAGCGTATCCGCGTCGTGCACGAGGCCGGCGACATACTCGCCGCCGGAGCCGTCGGGAAGAGCGCAGTAGAATCCGAGATACTCCCCATGCTCCAGTCCCGGCACGACCACGCTGTCCGCGTACATCGGGCCGGCGTCAGTTTGCCCGGCCACTCTGATAGCCGTGTCGAGCCTGATCACCAACAGGCCGGATGGGTGGCGCACGTGTGAGACGATGACGAGATCCCCGCCGTTCTGGGCCTCAGAGAAATCCATTGGCCACGAACCCCATGCCGAATCGGTTGCGGCGTTCTCGTACTTGTACTCGGGGAACCCTGGCAATTCCTGAGCGGGGGTGAGCTGTGTAGTGCTCGAGGAAGTAGTGGAGGAAGCGGTTTTCGTAGTCACGGGGGGAGACGAGCGGTCGCAGGCGGCCGCAGCGACCAATGCGATAATCAGCTGGCGACGAATCATAGACAGAGTCTAAATAGTGCGCGTCTCAATCTGGCAGGAGAAGCGCCTTGATCGCACGACGCTCGTCCATCGCGCGGTAGCCCTCTGCGACCTGTTCGAGCGGCAGCGTGAGATCGAAGACTTTGCCGGGGTTGATCTTCCCTTTCCAGACCCGATCGATGAGATCAGGCAGATACCGTCGCACCGGCGCCGGTCCACCCATGAGATGGACATGCTCGAAGAAGAGGTCCTCTCCATCGAGTGTCACGCCGTGGGGAACGCCCACGTAGCCAACGGATCCCCCGGTGCGCGCGGAATGGATCGCCTGCATCATCGCCTCCTGAGTTCCGACGCACTCCAGCACCGAGTCAGCTCCGACACCTTTTGTCAGCTCCATGATGCGCTCTACACCTTCGTCGCCTCGCTCCGTCACGATATCAGTCGCGCCGTATTCCTTCGCCAGCTTCTGCCGTGCGGGGTGACGACTCATGGCGATGATCTGCTCCGCGCCCATCTCCTTCGCGGAGAGTACGCCGAGCAAACCGACGGCACCGTCACCGACGACGGCGACGGTCGAACCCGTTCTTACGTTGGCTGCCTCAGCGGCGAACCAGCCGGTGCCCAGCACGTCGGAGATCGTCAGCAGACTTGGAATCATCTCGCGATCCGGCATGCTCGGCGTCGCAACGAGAGTTCCGTCCGCCATCGGTACGCGAAACAATGGCGCCTGCGCACCGCTGGCGAACTCGCGGTTCATGCAGCCCGACGGATAACCGTAGTGACAGTTGGGACAGGTGTTGTCGGAGAACACGAAAGAGCCGATCACGAACTGGCCGCGCTTGATCGTTTTCACCGCGCTGCCGATCTCTTCGACGACTCCGACGTACTCGTGGCCCATCGGCGTCGGTTTCCCGATCGGCTGAATTCCACGATACGGCCAGAGATCGGATCCGCAGACGCAGGCCGCGGAGATCCGAAGGATAGCATCGGTCGGCTCGACAATTTTGGGGTCGTCGCGCTGCTCAAAACGGATATCGCGGGGGCCATATAGAACGGTTGACTTCATCGGGTACTCCTCAATAAGTCTGTTTTTTTTGGAGGCCCGAGGGCCGTTTTTCCTGATACTCTTCGTCCGTCACTTTCTCCATCCAATTCACCGCTTTGCCATCCAAAGCCTCCTGGATGGCGATGTGGGTCATCGCCATTGTGGGCGACGCGCCGTGCCAATGCTTTTCGCCTGGCGCGAACCAGACCACATCGCCGGGTCGGATCTCCTGGATCGCTTCGCCTTCGCGCTGAACGCGGCCGAGCCCGGCAGTGACGATGAGCGTCTGGCCGAGTGGGTGGGTGTGCCAGGCAGTGCGAGCGGCGGGCTCGAACGTGACCGCGGCACCGGCAGCTCGCGCCGGCTGAGGCGCCTGAAAAAGTGAATCGATGCGGACCGTGCCTGTGAACCAGTCGGAGGGTCCCTTTGCGGACGGCTGTGATCCCACCCGTTTGATTTCCATCGTCGAGTCTCCTGCGAATCGGATGTGTTGCAGGCGCATCTATGGGGCCGCTTCACTAATTTCAGCGCGTGCGACCCCCGCCCGGTTCGCGAGCAACGGCCCCGAATTCGCGAGGGGACACCACAACTTCACCAACTCCATAATGTTTTCAGGCGCGCATTTCCATCTGCTGGTCAATCATGCGCCGATATTCGGTGCGCTGTTCGCGTTCGCGCTTCTGATCGCGTCGTATTTCGCGTCGCCCGATGTTTTCAGGCGGACCGCGTTCGTCGTGCTAATCGCGACGGCGATCGCCGGGGTCGCGGCCAACAAGAGTGGCGACGCGGCCGAAGATGCGATTCGCGGTATGCCCGGTGTCAAACGAGAGGTCATCCATGCCCACGAAGAGATGGGCGACAAGGCATACCTGCTCGCCGGCGTTCTTGGAGTGCTGGCACTCGCGGGGTTGGTGCGCTGGCGCCGGCGGCCTGTGCCTGCGGGTGCGACGCTGGTCGCGGTGCTCGCCACCGCGTTCGTCGGTGGCGCCATGATCTACACCGGGCTACTCGGCGGACGCATCCGTCACACCGAGGTGAGACCTGGAGCTACCAAAGCGGATGCACTGACAATCGAGCCGCCGCGGCAGCGCCCGCCGGGCGCACCTGCGCCCGAGGGTCAATAGCGATGGCCAAGGTTAGCGTTCGCTACTGCGCGTATTGAATCTCGGGCCTATACGCTGTCCGTGCGGCGGCGAAGATTCGGCGGGATCTTGGGATCGATGTCGAGCTCGTTCACGGACACTACGGCGAGTACACGGTGCTCGTCGATGATCACACCGTAATCGACGGCGGACCTTTTACCGCGCTGGGAGTAGTGCCGGCCAGCGAGAAAGTGGTTGATGCCGTCCGCGCAGCCGTCGCGAACGCGAGGTAAAGCGGGCATCGCCAGCTAGGTCGACAAACTCGCCAGCAGAAGGGCAACATACGATGCCCAGGCGATCAGAACGCCACCAAGCACAAGACCAGTGGTTTTAAGGGCGTTGAACTGCGGAACCGCGAGTGCTTTTATCTGAGTCGTTGGGATCGCGAGTCGAACACTTTCACTTACTCCCCTGATGTGTTGAAGTCCGAAGAGCGTGTCCCCACTCATGGACGGACTTGTAAGGAGGATCCTGGTTCCGTCGGTAAGGACAACTCGCGCTTGCAGAGGATTCCCTTCCAGAGGCTGGGCCGGCGTGGGGACATCCGTCGGAGTCCAGCTGTGGCAGGCCACCAAGCTAAATGCGACTACGAGAACGAGCCTCATGTACTGAGAATGCTTCCAAATGACGGGCACAGGAATACCGGTCAGCCGATTTTTTTTGACCTTTCAAACCTTCGCCCAGTCCGGCTGATCTAATTGCAGGGGCCGTCTGCCGCCCACCACCCTGCTCTGGAGCTCCAATGTCGCAACTACGCCGAATCCGTGCCGGATATCCCAGCCAGCTGCTTTCGCTCACGCTTTGCCTGCTGTTGTTCGTTGGAATTTCATCGGCTGCCGTTGCGCAGAGCGATGACCAGGGTACGTGGCGCATCTACTCCGACCGGTCGCGCGACCGCGTTCAGCTCTCATTCGAGGATTACGAGAACGGCGGCCGCCGTCACGGACAGACTTCTTTCGGCGTCCGCCCATCGGATTTGCGCGGCCTCACCCAGTCGCAGCTCTCATCGTACAACGGTCCCGTAAAATTTCAGCTGGTGCGCGATGCGGGCACCTTCAACTTCGAGGGAGACCTGCGCGATGGTCGCGGCACGGGCTTCTTCACTTTCTCGCCCGACGCTCGGTTCCCGCAGCAGCTCGCGTCGCGCGGTTACGAACGTCCCACGGCCGAACAGCAGTACTGGCTGGCGATGCACGACGTCGGCTACGCAATGCTCGATGAGCTTCGCACTCAGGGTTACGATCGGCCATCGGTGAGTCAGCTGGTCGTGATGGGGATGCACGGCGCCAATCTCGAGTACATGAAGTCACTCAGCGCCGCGGGGTATCGCGTCGGCAACACCCACCGTCTCGTCAGTCTTCGCGATCACGGAGTCGACGACGACTTCATCGCCGGTCTGGCCGGCGCGGGCTACAAGAATCTTTCGCTCGACGACCTGCAGGAGCTGCGTGACCACGGCGTGAATCCGAAGTTCATCGAGTCACTCAAACAATTCGGCTTCACTGGCCTGACCACCGATCAGCTGTTGACGGCGCGCGATCACGGTGTCACCGAGTCCTTTATCGAAGACTTCCAGGAACTCGGTTACAAGGATCTCAGCATCCGCGATTTTGCACGCCTCCGCGACCACGGCGTTACGCCCGGATTTGCGCGCAACCAGCGATCATCCGACGGCCGTCTGGCCAGCGTCGAGGATCTCATCCGCCGGCGCGACGGCGGTGACTACTAGCTCAACCCTTTCTCAACGTTCTGCATCAAATAATTATGACTTTCACCGGACACCCGCCCATGCGCCGTTTTGCTTTTGCAGCTTTGATCATCCCGCTGCTCGTTCTTCCGACACTCGGTAGCGCACAGACCGACGCCCGCGCCCAGCAATGGCGTGACCGCTGCGAACGAGATTGGAACACTGACCGCGGACATTTCTGTGAAGTGCGCGAGTACACCATCTCGCCTTCGACAAGAATCTCCGTTGATGGCGGAGACAATGGCGGCGTATCGTTCCACGGCTCAGACCGCCGCGATATCAAGGTTGTGGCGCGGGTCCAGGCGAGCGCCGATGACGATGCGATGGCAGGTGCTATCGCCAAGCAGATTCGGGTGCTCACGGACGGTGGTCAAATACGGTCGGAAGGTCCCGAGACTCGCGGCCGCTCATCGTGGTCGGTGAGTTACGATGTTTATCTCCCGACGCAATCAAACCTCGACGCGACGACGGAGAATGGCGGCATCTCCGCCGAGGATGTGAAGGGGCAAATAACCTTTGAGGCTACCAACGGGGGGATTCATCTCTCTGACGTTGGCGGCAACGTTCGAGCGCGCACGACCAACGGTGGAGTAACTGCCGATCTTTCCGGAACGACGTGGCAGGGTCAGGGCCTGGATCTGCAGACGACGAACGGATCGGCGACGGTGTATGTTCCGCGCGGTTACAACGCGGCGCTCGAGACCGGCACCACGAACGGCGGGATGCGCGTCGATTTTCCAGTTACGGTGAGAGGCTCGCTCAATCGCCACATCTCGACGCAGCTGGGATCTGGCGGCCCGACGGTACGCGTCGTCACCACGAATGGCGGTGTGCATATAGCGGAGCGGTAGGGAGGCGGGAGCCGGGAGGCCGGCGGCGTAGAACTGGCGCCGTAGCGAGTGGCCTAAAATAATTCGGCCCGGCGTATTTCAGTACGCCGGGCCGTTGTGCCGGTACGAGTGAACGTTCTAACTCTTGATGGTCACCACAGCTCGCATCCACGGGTGGATGCAGCACTGATAGCGTTCGGTGCCGACATCGGCGGCGGTCGCGACATCGGCGGTGAAAGCGGCGCCGGGAGCTACCATGTCTGCGGCGGTGAGCTGAGCACACTCCGGGGCTTCCGTAGTGTTTCCTGACGCCTGATTGAGACTGGGTACGATTCCGCCACCGAATTGGTCGACCTCGGTGAAGGTGTGCGTCTCACCACCAAAATTCACGGCGGTGATTGCCTGACCCACGTGAATCTCGAGGGTCGACGGCACATAACGCCACGCTGCCACCTGGTGTGACGAATTCAGCTCGGCGTTGAACTGGGCGAAGGTTACGCTGCCCTGTGTGCTGCAGGTGCCGGCTCCGAGTGCGGCGTTGAAGGATGCTGCGTCACACTGATCCTGCATGCTGACGTTCGTCGTTTCGACTGGTCCCGATGAATCGCTACAAGCCGCCACTCCCGCGACGGCGAGCGCAATTGCCAGTAAGCCTAAAGAACGATGCATACTACGATTCTCCCAACAAACGGTCGCCGCCCGCCCGCGCGCGACTCGTCGGGGCGGCAGTGCGATAGATGGCGCGCGGGCATTTAGAGGAGGACTTTGGCGCGCACGATCCATTCCTTATATGGCGCCCGTCACGGGACATTAGCCCGCTGTAATTATTCGTTGGCGGGAGGCGAGGCGGGACGCGGGATGCGCGTTACGTGACGAGGGATGCGACCAGGATGCGATCCGTCTGCGTGTCGTTGCCGAGTACGAAGGCGTGCGAACCGACATCGCGGAAACCACACTTAGCGTAGAACGCTTTCGCCCTTGGATTGTGCTCCCACACACCCAACCAGAGTGTCTTACCGCCGAGCTCCAAAGCCGTAGCGCGCACTTCACTCATCAGACGCTGCGCGATGCCTCGGCCCTTCCATGCTGTGTCGACATAGAAGCGGTACAATTCTACCGGCGACGGTCCCGTAACACATGGAGGCGGTGGACCTTGCTTGATCTGCGCGTAACCCACGAGAGTGCCGTCGATCTCCACGAGCAATGTGACCCAGGCAGAGTCGGCTATTTCGCGCGCCTGGTGTTCCACACCGAACGTGGACGCGAGGAACATCGCCATGTCTTCCGGTTGATTGTCAGGACCAAAAGTTTCCACGAACGTCCTCGTCGCAAACTCCGCCAGCGCAGCGACATCGGATTCACACGCCCGACGAATCAACAAATCAACCGAACCGATCATCTTATGCCCTCCCGCCTCCCGCTACCTCAAGCCATACGCCACGACACGATTCGAAAACGTCGGCAGATACACGTGGCCGTTGGCGATCGTCGGCGATGCGAACTTCGCATAAGTGCCGGCCGCATCGCGTGGATCCGTTTGATTGTTCCACAGCTCCTTCGTCACGTCGTTCGCGTCGAACGCTCTCAACACACCCGGCCGCACATCGTGCTCGGCGTCACCGTTCGATGCGTATGACGCCCATAGAATTCCCGTCCCCGGTTGTGATCCGTTCGACGAAACGGACAGAACTGCACCGCTCTGGCCAACCGGTCCCGGCACGCCCGCGTAAATCTCGCTCTGCACGCTCAGCAGGTTGCTGGCGCGGTCGAACGGAATCGCCCGGAGCGGATCGTTCTCCGACCACACGTACACGAACTCCTTCGAGCTTCCTTTGTAGTAGGCGGCCTGACAATGCATGTTGGCAGTGCCGCCGCCGAGCGGAACGGTTTGCTGCACGTGGTTGAAGGCCGACTGGTAGCCGCCCATGTCGTCCCTGTTCAGCAGGTAGAGCGTCCCATCTTTTGAACCGGTGAGATAGAGACTGGTATTGGGAATGAGCAGCGCACCCATTCCGCCGTAATCGAGATCGTAGTCGTTGAGCAACTCGTAATTGCTCGGCGTGAAGTAGCTCGCGACATGCAACGTCGATCCGCTCGGAGTGAGCTTGAGTGCACTCGAGCCGCGATTGGTGAGATTGGCCGGATCACCGGGATCGCCCACCGCGCCGTTGCCGGTCACCACGTACAGATTGTCCTCCGCGTCGGCGGCCATTCCCATGCCACTCTCCCACAGTCCGCCAGCGTCTCCATTCGGTGTGTCGTTGTAGACGACCCTCTGCTGCAAGGTCGACGCATCGTATCCCAAGACCCAGCCGTGATACGGACCCCAATCGCAGTGCGATGAAAAAGTCACGTACACGGTCCCGTTGACCAGCGTCAATCCCTGGCGCTGGTTCTGTCGCTGTGCGTCGAACGTGATCACCCCACCAACACTCCCATCGCCAGTACCAGGATAGCTGGCGGTGATTTGCATCGGGCTGCCCGGCGCCTCCGCTCCATTGGTGATGCTCACGGCATGGAGATATTGAACGAAAGTGCCGTTCGCGCTGCTCGTGCTGCGCGCGACGAAATAAAGTTTTCCGGCAGTCGCATCGATCACCGGCGTGCCGACGATTCCGATATTGGCGCTGAAGTCCGTGTATGCGCCGCCGCAAGCGCCCGGCATGTCGAAGCGAGAAGGTGGCCTCATACCGGGCACTGTGTAATTCATCTGCCAGTAGATGGTGCCGTTGTCTCCGTCAAACGCGTAGATCGTGTTGTTGACGGTGGCGACGACTACGACGTTGTGATATGCGTCGCCAATCAGAACATGCCCGGCGACAAGCGGCTGCGCGTAGACCTGATTGTCCACCTGCACCGAGAATACCGCGCCGAAGTGCTGAAGGTTGACGTTGGTGGTAGTCAACGCCGTCTCGTTGTCGTTTAAGCCCGAGCGGGTGTTGTCGTTGTGCTGTGTGAGCACCGACGCCGACTGCGCGTTCGGCGGGGGCGGTGGATCGGTCCCGTCGCTCGGCGCCTGGCTGTCCTTGCAGCCCGCGAGCAGCAGGACAACCAGCGACGCCAGCTTAAGTGGTTTCAGGTATTCCTCGGCGAAGAAGCGATCTAATGCAGGTGGACTTTCAGCTGGCGCTGAATTTCCTCGAGCGGGACTCCCTTGGTTTCTGGGACCATCGTCCGCACCCATACCAGCTGCAACACCATCATCCCGCAAAAGAACGTGAAGATATAGCCGGGCTTGAACGCGCTCACTACTGCCGGAAAGACGGTGGTGATCAGAGCGGCGAACACCCAATGCGTCGCACTCCCCAGCGACTGGCCCGTCGCCCGAAACTGATTCGGGAAGATCTCCGAGATCAGCACCCAGATGACAGTTCCCTGCCCGATCGCGTGCGCCGCGATGAAGGCGAAGATGCAGAGTGGCACGATCGAAAAGTGACCGCTGAAAAACGCCCACGCACACGCACCAAGCGACGCGATGTAGCCGTAGGATCCGATGGTGAGCAGCGTGCGCCGCCCGAGCCTGTCGATCAGCCAGAGTCCCACGAAGGTGAACACGAGATTGGTGATGCCGATTCCGATCGACTGCAGCAGCGCGGCCTTGGTGCCGAGTCCGGTGAGCTCGAAGATGCGCGGCGCGAAGTAGAGAATGGCGTTGATCCCGGACATCTGATTGAAGAATGCGACGAGGAACGCCAGCATGATGGGGACGCGCAGTCGCATCGACCAGAAGCCCCGCGAGCTAGCCTGCTGTGTAGAGGCCGTCACGATGTCGTTCGCTGTCGCCTCCAGCTGCGATGGCGTAGCGTCCGGCTCGATCAACGACAGAACCCTGAGCCCCTTCTCGCGGTTGCCCTTCTTAGTGAGCAGCCAGCGCGGGCTCTCCGGAATCGTGAAGCACATCACTGTGTAGATCACCGAAGGTATCGCGGCCACGCCTAACATCCACCGCCAGGCACTGTCGCCGATGCCTGAGAGAAGTGCGTTCGACAGATACGCGATGACGATGCCGAGGACGATGTTGAACTGGAACATCCCGGCGAGCTTGCCCCGGTGCGCCGGCGGCGCGATCTCCGAGATGTACATTGGCGCCACCACCGTCGACACGCCGATGCCGAGTCCGCCGATGAATCGCGCGCCGATGAATACCTCGACGTTCCATGCGAAAGCGCAGCCCAGCGCCGAGGCGACGTAGAGCACTCCGACCCAAAGCAGCGTCGCGCGGCGGCCGAACTTATCGGCGGGCCATCCGCCAATCAGAGAGCCCACCACCGTCCCGTAGAGCGCGGCACCCATTGCGAACCCGTGTACCGCCGGACTGAGTCCCCACAACGCCTGAATCGTCTGCTCGGCGCCGGAGATGACCACGGTGTCGAAGCCGAAGAGAAAACCGGCCAGCGCCGATGAGAGCGACCAGTAGAAGAGACGGGGATTCATGCGGAGATGAATCTCATCGCGCCGCCCGGTATCCGCCAGCGCGCTGTGAAGCGAACGCTAGACTCGAGCCGGGTTAGCTTGTGATCTCGTATTTGAGCTGGCGCGCGACCATCTGTTCGACGAGTCGCAGAAACTCTTCCTCCGGCAGATCTGCGCACACAGTCCGGAGGCGCCGCACGATGTCGGCTCGCACTATCGCCTGTCGCTCTGGCGTCACTTCAACAACCCCCTAACGCACGCATAGGATTACCGCGGCAGACGCACGGTAAATGTCGTCGAGGCAGCGGACGAGTCCACTTCTATTCTTCCCCGGTGCGCGCTCACGATCCGCTCGGCGATGTACAAGCCGAGGCCCAGGCTCCCCGCTTGCCCACTCGCGGGCAAAGTGGTTTTCGCCTGCCTTTGCTTCATCGGATTGAAGATCCCGTTCAACTGAGCAATCGGAATTTGCGGTCCCTCGTTGCGCACCGCGATGGTGACTTCGTCGTCGTCGCCTTTGACCGTGACGACCACCGGCGCTGTGGAAGATCCGTGCTCAATGGCGTTGGCGGTGAGGTTAGTCAGTACCTGACTCATCCGATCGCAATCCCATTCTCCTGACAGAGACCCGCGAGCGTCGACTTCAATGGTGCGATCGGGATACGCCGCCGAGGTCTCGTTGACAACATCGTGCGCCAGCTTCCCCATGTTCATCGGCGCGCGCTCGATGGGAATTCCGCCGCCAAGCCTGCCGCGCGTAAAGTCGAGCAGCGCGCCAACCATCTGATTCATCCGCGTCGCACTGCTGGCGATGCGAGAGGTCAGCGTCAAATGGGGCTCCGGCAGCTCTCCCGTTTCCATCATGAACTTCGACGACATCATCACGGCGCCGATCGGTGTGCGAAGGTCATGCCCGAGGATCGCCAGAAACATTTCCTTCGACTGCTCGAGATCCTGGGTATAGCGAACCACCGATTCAGCCAGCGATTGATCGATCGCCTCGTTGAAGCGCGTCAGGTCGACGACGTCGGGCCGCGTCATTTCGTCTTTGGTTTTCATCCACAGCCTGATTACGCTTGCCCGGAGTGCGCGGTACTCGGAAACCATCTGTTCCGTGGTGAAACCACTTTCCGCCCGGTCAGCGCCGTGACGCTCGGCAGCGGTCTTACCGTTCTCGACCGGAGCGTTGCCCTTTGATTTTTCCGACTCCTCGAGCGCGCTCTGTGGTGTGTCGAGATCCGCGGCGATGACGGTGAGCATCTCGCTGGCGTGATCGCGAAGGGCAGTGATGTCCATGGAGCCGCTCGCTGGCGCGCAGGTCCGGGCGAACGCCTCCCACTCGGTCATTATCGTCTCGCGGTTGGCGACGATAAAGTCAGAGAGGGCCACACGGGCCTCAACTAACTGCAAGTCTCTCCCCGATCGCTGCCAGAAAATCCTTGTATCGGATCGGTTTGGCGATATATCCATCGCAGCCGGCGGCGCGAATACGTTCCTCGTCGCCCTTCATTGCCAGGGCAGTAAGCGCGATCACGGGAATACCGGACGTCAACGGGCTGGCCTTCAAGAGACCGATCGCCTGCAGCCCGTCCATTCCCGGGAGCTGGATGTCCATCAGGATGAGCGCGGGTTGCTGGTCGCGCGCCATCGCCACGCCCGCTTCCGCATCCCGGGCCTTGAGAACGCTGTGCCCTTTTGATTCGAGCAGAAACGCGGCCAGCGTCATGTTGGCCGGATTGTCTTCGATGACCAGAACCGTCGCCACCTAGACCAGCACCTTTCGGCCCGCCATAGCGCGCCGAACTTCGGACGTGAGATCCTCGGGATTGAAGCTCGCCTTCTCCATGATCGCGGTAACGGACCCGCTCAATCGGACACGCTCGGCCTCGGTGATGTCCAGCGCGGTGACGACGAGCACGGGAATGCTCGCTGTCTCCGGTGTCTCGCTGAGGGCCGCAACGACATCGAAGCCGCTGACCTCCGGCATCGTGAGATCGAGAACTATCACGTCGGGCAATTCGCTGCGGGCGATCTCGATGGCATCACGGCCATTGTAGGCGCGAAGCACCGTGCTGCCCATCGCGTTGATCCGAAGCGCTACGACCTCGACCGCCTTCGGGTCGTCGTCCACGACGAGAACCTTGAAGCCCTTCCCGTCGGAAACCGTCAACAGGCCGAGGTCTCCGAGCGATTCCAGGAGCTCCTGCCGCGATATCGGCTTCTGCATCACCGCCGCCGCACCGAGCGAAAATCCTTTGCTCGGATCCGCCACGATCGAGATGATCACCACCGGAATGCGACGAAGCTCCGGCACCTGCTTGAGTCTGCTGAGCAGCTCCCATCCATCCATGTTGGGCAGCATGATGTCGAGAGTGATGAGGGCCAGCGGCTGCTGAATCGCCAGAACCAGCGCGGCCTCAGCGGACGCGGCGTGCAGCACCTCGAAGCCTTCAGCCTCGAGCTGCACCCGCACCAGGTCGGCGGATTTGAAATCATCCTCGACGACGAGCGCCGTGCGAATTCCGCCCGTGCTCGCGATGCGGTTGAACACTGGAACTCTGCCCGGCGTTCGGCGCACGGTTTCCGGCGGACGCAGCGGAAGCCATACAGTGAAACGCGATCCCTCGCCGACTGCACTCTCAATGGCGACCGATCCGCCATGCAGCTCGGCGAGGTTCTTCAACAGTACGAGACCAAGTCCGGTGCCCTCGTACTTGCGTGCGAGACCGCTGTCGATCTGGCTGAATGGATTGAACAGGTGATCGAGCCCGTCTGGCGAGATGCCGATCCCAGTGTCGGTGACGCTGATCCTCAGAAACTTCTCAAACTCGGTATGGGCAAACGGGAAGTTTCGCGAGTTCCAGGTCCCATCAACGCTACCCACGTCCGATTGCGGTACTTCACTGACCGAGAGCTTCACCTGGCCGCCATCGACAGTGAACTTGACGGCGTTCGAAAGAAGATTGTAGACGATCTGCTTCACCTTCCGCGCATCCGCCTGAATAGAGCCGAGCTCCTTCGGCACATCCATGCTCAGCTCGATGTGTCGTGCGGCAGCCTTCTCTCTTATGATCGACAGACTGTTCGCGAACAGCGACCACACTTCGACCGACTCCAGCTCGAGCGTCATCTTGCCCGCTTCGACCTTCGACAAGTCGAGAATGTCGTTGATCAGGGACAGGAGGTGATTGCCGCTGCTGAAAATGTCGCCGATGAAACGCTGCTGTTGTTCGGTCAGCTCGCCGATGAGACCATCGCGAAGAATCTCCGAGAATCCGATGATGGCGTTGAGCGGGGTTCGGAGCTCGTGCGACATGTTGGCGAGGAATTCGGATTTCATCCGACTCGCTTCCTCGAGCTCGACGTTTTTCTGCAGCAGTCGCTGCTCCAGCTTCACGCGCTCGGCTTCCACCTGCTTGCGCGCGGTGTTATCGGTGCCGATCAGCAGGTAGCCAATGATCGCGTCGTCTGCGTCGCGAAGCGCGGTGACGGATACCATCGCGGGGAGGCGCGTCTTGTCCTTCTTGACGTAGGTCAGCTCGTAAATGTCTTCGATGCCACGTGAAGCCTTGAAGACGAGAGCCTCGAACCCCGGAGTGATCGGCGTCCCGAATTCCGCGCTCAGCACTTTTGCGCGGACGAGCAGCTCCTCCGGATCGGAGATGGCGGCCGGCGTGATAACGTTCATCACCTCGAGCGCCGTGTAGCCGAGCATGCGCTCCGCGCCGACGTTGAAGATCTGGATGACGCCTTTGGCGTCGGTGGCGATGCTGGAGAAGTTGGCGCTGTTGAAAATCGCGGTCTGTAGCGCACCTGTCCTCAGCAGCGACTCGGCGTGTCGCCGGTTCCTTCGGCTTTTCCCGCCGATGGCGGTGAGACGATCTACGAATGAAGTGTTACCTGCGCTCATTTTAGACTCGGGTTGGGTGCGGGATCGTAGTTGGTCATTTCCCGCGACGAGTTTCGATTGTTCGTTGCTGATCGAGCAGGAGGTTCGCGACGATCTGTCTGAGACGCTGGTTCTCATCCCGCAGCGCGCGAACTTCCCCTCTATTGCTTCCGTGCATTTCGTCGTGCTTGTTGCGCCAGCGATAGAATGTCGTTTCAGTGATCCCCAGCTTCCGGCACACGTCCACGGCGGGCGTTCCTGATTTGACCTGTCGAAGCGCCCCGATCTGTTGCTCCTGCGTGAACCTGCTAGGGCGCACGGCAGATGCTCGGAATGTTGGGGATCATGTCTAACGTTAGCGCACATCATTCGGCGTCTCTATCACTCAAAGGGGTGAGAGACGCGTACTCTTGTGGGGATATCGCCGGGTTGTGCCGGCGATGCGGGCGCTAACTAACGACTAACTATCTCAACACGGTCGCGCGCTCGCTGAGTCAATCATCCTGGCGGTATGAGTAGGCCGCGATCTGCAGTCTGGTGTGGAGAGCGAGCTTCTCCATGATGTTACGGACGTGGCTCTTGACGGTGTGAGCCGCGATCTCCAGGCGTGCGGCGATCTCCTTGTTGCTCAGGCCTTCGGCGATGAGATCGACCACTTCCCGCTCCCGCGCTGTCATTCGTACGGATTCAATCGCCGCCGATTCGTCCGCTTCAACCGCCTCTTTAGCGATCTGTGAGAACAGGCTGGACGTCATCTGCGGCGGAAGGACCTTGGTGCCGGCGGCGACGGAGCGGATGGTCCCGACGAGATCGTCGAGCGTCGCATCCTTCATTATGAAACCCCACACTCCCGCGTTCACGACCTCCACGATGTCCTCGTGGGCCGGAAGCAGGTCCATGACGATGATTCTTGAGTCGGGCGACTCCTTCGAGATGACCTCGGAGATGCGTAAGCTGTCGTCCTCCCACAAGCCCAGGTCGAGGAGAATCACCTGCGGCGGGTTGGATCGCAGCAGCTCGGGATCGCCGGTCGACAAAGCGCCGACCACCCGGAAATCGGACTGTTGATTCAGCAGCGCCGCGATGCCTTCGCGGACGAGTCGATTGTCTTCGATGAGTACGATTGAGATCATCGTGCGGTGCAGACGTGAGGCAACTGTTTTCCGTCACGTTCGATTAGGTGGTTTCCGGCCAGTCTTCTCCTGCAGCTCGTCGATCTTCTTTGACGCTTCCGCCTTTGTAAGATCGTCGCTCACCTCCTCGCGCGCTTCCTCGGCGAGGGTGTGCATGTACGACCGCTGCGCCCCGGTCATGGGCTCGTCGCCGGTGGTCCAATCGTCAGGATCTTTCTTTTTGTTGGATCCTTCTTCTTCCTGGGTCTGCCGGTCTACCATTTTCTCCTCTCCGTACGCCTGGATGTAGTTCTGGCAGGAGGCATACCAGAAACAATGTGTAGAATGGAACCGACACATGTGTCAAACGTTCTGGCAGGTGGCCCTGTCCAAGCACATCAATGGGAGTCTGTGGAATGAGTTACGACCGAGCTGCTTCGGGGTGAGTTACTCGATCGTGCGCAGCTGGACAGACTGATCGCCGACGCAGAGAAGTCCGCCTCCAGCCGATGATCGGCAGACAAGAGTCCCGTCATAACGGCACAGGCACACAGGAGAGCGTTGGATTCTGTCATTGGCTTTTGATGTATTGGATGCGCGGTAGCGGACCGACTCCTCCCTCGACGCCGTACGCGAGCGCCACCATCCCACTAGCCTGAAGACGCTTGACGTCGCTCAGCACGAGCTTCGTCATGTTGCCCGGCGGAAGAAGCGGAATACCTGATCCGAGCAGCACGGGATTCACCGCAACTTCGACGGTGTCGACGAGCCCTGCGTCGAGAAGATAACGAAACAGCTCGCCACCGCCGAAGAGCCAGATGTCGCGGCCGCTTTTCTTTTTCAGCTCCGCAACAACCTCGCGCGGATCGTCGTTCAGAATGCGCACGCCCGGATATGTGGCGGCGGGCATCGTCCGCGAAAAGGCCATTACATCTATGCTCGGCATCGCACCGTGATCGGGCTGTTTGGCGACGAGATCATAGGTCTTGCGTCCCATCACCGCCGTGTCGAACTCCCGGTACAGCGCGGCGAAATCGACCGCTGGATCCGGGACGATCCAGTCGTATTCACCGTTCGGCCCCGCAATGAACCCGTCGAGACTCACCGCGACCTGATAGCGCAGCCGCCTACCCATGGCAGACTATCTCGCGTTCTCGCTTAGCGGCAGGCGCATTCTGCTCAGCAGCGCCCGATACCGCGGCGTGTCGCGCACGAAGTCAAAAATCGGGTCGCGTATGTAAGGCCTAATCGTGCGATCGTCATATGCCCGTTCCAGCCAGGTTAGTGTCTGGTCTGCATCCCGAATTCCCGCATAAGCGATACCGAGATCCAGCGCAGGAACGAAGGTGCGGTCCGAGAGATTGACCACAGAATCAACGAGTGTGCGCGCCTCGTTCGAGCGACCGGCGCGTTCGTAGGCGGCCGCACGATACGCCGCGACTCTCGTAGCGGAGGGCATCATTCTCTGGGCTAGTTCCAGCTCCGACATCGCATCAGTCGTTTTACCGTCTGCGAGCAGCTCGATGCCGAGGACCATTCTGATCCGACCGTTCGTAGAATCGACACCGACCGCAGCTCGGAGGACCTTCTCGGACTCCGCGTAGCGGCGAGCCAGAAAAAGCCCCCGACCGAGATCCTGGCGAAAGCGGATCGATGCCGGGTTCATATGCAACGCTTCGCGCGATGACGCAATCGCATCGTCGAACCTCCCGAGCCAGGCCAGCAGAAAACTCCGGTACAAATAAGTGGTCTCGAAGCCTGGATCGTAGCGATGGGCGAGATCGAGAGATTGCTCGGCTGCCGGCCAGTCGAAATCATACATCATCTGCACCATCGCCAGCGCTGCATGCGCCTCGGCAACCGTGCTGTCGAGAGCGAGTGCGCGGACCGCGGCGATGCGCGCCTGCTCGAACTCGGGCCTCGGTTGCATAGGAGCAATGTTGCCGATGCCTAGGGACGAATGGGCCTCGGCCAATCCCGCCCACGCCTGCGCGTAAAGCGAATCGCGCGCGATCGCCGCCCGGAAAAGATCCGCCGAGTGACGGACAGCGGGCGCGCTGATCTGGTCGAGAGAATCCTGGCCCTGAAGGTAGAGATCGTGCGCGGCGCCATCGGGGGTGTGCCGCGCCGGCAACGATGTCTGGGCAACAGGTGGCGCGCCGCGGACCGAGGTACCGCGCCAAAGAAAAATCGAGAGACCGACGATCAGGATGGCGGCAATTGCCGCAGCGCCAATGAGCCATGGACGTCGCAACGGATGATGCGGGAGTGCTGAAGATGCTCCGGAAAGCATCGACGCAAAGGCGCCGGCGGAAGCGGGACGTCTATCCGGAGAAACGTCGAGAGCAGCGGCGATTGCGCGATCGACGTGACGCGGGACATCGGAGCGAAACCACGAAGCGCGGGGGGCTGGCTTCGCAAACCTGCTGGCAATGACGCCGGCCTGGCCCGCACCCGTGAATGGCGGCCGGCCAGTGAGCATCTCGAACAGCACGCAGGCCAGCGAGTAAACGTCGCTTCGCTGATCGACATTCCGCTCACCGACCGCCTGCTCCGGGCTCATGTAGACTGGCGTGCCGATCACCACGGACGTCGAGGTCAGTCTCTCATCCACGGACTGCAGAAGCGCGCGTGCGATTCCGAAATCGGCGAGCAGCACGTGTTCGTCGGAGAGGAGAATGTTCTCGGGTTTAACATCGCGATGTACCACTCCCTCGCGATGAGCATATCCAAGGGCCGCCGCTGACTCTTCGGCGATGCGCAGTGCAAGGGCGATTGGCAGCGGGCCGTCGCGTCTCAGGCGCTGGCGAAGTGATTCGCCGGAAACGAAAGGCATCACGTAGTACAACACGCCGCCGGCGACACCCGAATCATGAAGCGGGAGAATGTTGGGGTGCTGCAGCCTTGCCAGGAGCCGGATCTCGCGGAGAAATCGATCGCTTGCCAGTTCAGCAACGGCGTCGGAGTGCAGGATTTTTATTGCAACCAGGCGGTTGTGCGCATGGTCACGCGCGAGCAGGACAGTCGCCATGCCGCCTCGACCGATCTCACGCTCGATCGTGTAGCGAGGTGACAGCTCCTGTTCGATACGGTCGGCGACCACGCATGAAGATGGGTGGCCGCTGCCCTCCGTGCCAATCGCCACGGTTTCGTGACACGACATGTGGGTCATGGTAGCGCTTTTGCAAGAATGAACGGGTAAACGAACGAATATTCGATGACGGCTCCCTCATCCCAACCATCTCCGCCAAACCCCCTCCACCACGTCCTCAAGGACGCCGAAGCGGAGCTCCACCGCCGGTTGCGCGAGGCCTGCGAGGCAGAAGCGAATGGGGTTTCCTCGAATTCGTCCCACGAGATTCGCAACCTCGAGGATTCGGTCTTCGCCGCGGCACTCGCAGCGCAAAGGACCATGAAACTGCGCCGGCAAATGGAACGTCTTGCTCCAGGCCACCCGATTCCGAACGCCGATGCTCCAGCGATCAAAGAGGGTACCGACACCTACGAGGTCCACCAGCCGAAAGACGTAGTGGGTGATGCCGAGACGACTGACACCAGCGTCCGCGAATTTACTGATGACGCCGGCGACACCTGGCGCGCGTGGCCTGTGATACCTCGGCAAAGTCAGACCAATGCGAAGAGGCGCGGTCTCCTCGGCGATTTCCAGGCAGGCTGGATTTGCTTCGAGGGGGTGAACATTGCGTCGCGCCGTCGTCTCCCTTACCGTCCGGCCGGCTGGGCCACACTCACGGAGCAGGACCTGCGAGATCTTCTCGGGAAATCGATCGACGCCACCAGGTGACGAGACACGGCTGCGCTCTCAATAGCGGCCGAGTGTCGATCAAGCTCCCTTACTACGTCGCCCCCTGGCTATCGCGCCTCCAAGTCAGGAGTGCGAGCCAAAACATGAAAACCCGGTTGGCCAGCGGCCATTCCTTCGGCAAATCTATGTTCGCGCGCTTGGAGAATGTTCCGCGCGGGTAGATCCCACCCATGTGCGTTTTGCCATCAAACAGCCCGAACTTACGACTGGTCCACCGCATCTTCCGCAGCTCGAGGAACTGGTTGCCGAGCTGCACGGCGAATTTGTCGTGGAACACACTGAGCTTGGAGGCGCGCGCGACGACGGTCCCGTTGTGCTCGAGCAGGTAATCGCCGCCCAGGAATTTCTCGCGGTAAAGATTGTAAGTGCCTTCCTGCAGCTCGAGCGTGGCCTTGCATCGCCAAGCCGAGGGATCCAGTTCTCCGACGAGCTTGTTTTCCTGCTCGAGCCGGAAATTTTTCGAAAGAAAGCTGGTAGGAATTGCTTCCAGCATCACGTCACTCGCGGCGTAGTTGTACTAATAAACTACGACAAGTCGGATGCGAAAGTTGCTGGGCTCGCGGGCGTCGACTGTAACCGTCAGGTCACGACCGCGTCAGTCGTGGTAGATCGCCACGCCGTGACAGGCGCTGAACTTTTCGTCGCTGCCGCAGAAGCACGGGTCGCTCCGTCCCCAGCGCGGTGTCGAGTTCGTCTCGACCTCGAACCCGACGGGCGTGGTCTCCACCGTTCCTGTTGCCAGGTCGTGCTGCACTCGCTCAAGTACATCCGCCAGGCGCGAACGTGACTGAACCCTTGTGAGCTTTGATTCGCGCCGGAGATCGCTGTGTGGAACGCTCTCTAGCATGATCTCTTCGGAGAGGACGCAACTGGGTGGGAGCAGCTCACTCGGCGAGCTGATTCCCGGAGATCTCATCCCTCTCTCTTGAGAAGGTGGTACCGGTACGCTCAGAGTGGTAGTCCGTGACTTCTAGCAGCTATACCTGTACCAGCAATCGCGCGCGCTTCATTTCACATTCTCTCCGAACGCCGTAATCGGATCGACATCGACCGGCACGCTCCCCGTCTTGCTCAACGCCGCCGTAAGCTGCGCCGGCATCGTCCCGTATTTCGCGAACCAAGCTTCGGCGCGGGCGCGATCACCGGTTGCTTCGATCGTATGCAATTCCTTCGCGAGACTCGCTACAGCCACCGGGAATCGCACAAAGTCGATGATATAACGACCCGTCACTGCGTCGCGGCTGATCGCCTTCCTCTCCACCAGATAGTTGAACTCCATCATCTCCGCCTTCGCGTGCGCCTCGGCGGTGCCGAATCGCACAGTCCTGAAGATTCCCGCCACGTGCGACGCGTAGTAGTCGCGCGCGCGTGACTTGGGCAGAATGCCGTGGTTCATCAGGTAGTCGAGACCGTAGAGACCGACGATGTCCGCCTTCGCTTCCTCGAGACCGCTATAGGCCGGACCGATCGACTCGCGGATGTCGGCCTGCTTGCCGTTCACCCGCGCGTAGGCCGGCCCGAGTCCATGCGACATCTCGTGCATCACGACGACGGTGAGATAGCCGTCCATCGATGCGAGACTGGCCTGATCCTCACGCATGAGGAGCTTACCGATCGGCAGCACGACGTTGTTGACGCGCGCGTCCATGAAGTTCTTGAAGAAAATCTTCTTGGTTCCCTTCTCGGCGTGGATGCGCGGATCGTTGGGAAGATTGTCGGCGACGGCCTGATAGCCATGCCTCAAATCACCAGAACGATAGGGCGTGTCCATCACTTCCATCGGCGTCGGATGACCAGCGTTCGACGGCCTGTCGGCGGCGGGAATCGGCAGCGCGTCCTGGATGGCGGCCGCGTGCCGCTTGTACATGGTGAGCTTCTCGCTCTCCGCGGGATTCCGAATCATCACCGCCGTCCCATACGACGTTTTGACGCCGAGGAGGTCGTCGAGGTACGTCTCGTAAGGGGCGAAGATTATGTCGAACTTGTGGTTGTCGAGATCGACCCAGGCGAGATCACTCTTATAGTAGTCGTCGGTGAGCAGCGCCTCGGCGCGGAGCCGCAGGAAATTCGCGAACGCCTTGTCGTCACTCAGTGCGGCCGCGTCGCCCAGCGCCTTTGCCGCGGGCAGTAGCCACTGCCTGTACTCGACGTGATACGGAACGCCGACCAGATCCTTGCCCTTGCGCTTGACGACCGTCCACGGGTTGTAGATCTCCGCTTTCTTGTTGGGATGCGCCGCGACGTAATCTTCGATTTCCTTGCGAGTTATCCCGGCGGGAAACAGCGCGTGCCCGGGCTCGTAGCGAGTGTTGGCGAGAAAAGGCTTGTTGCCCTCGAGCAGATCGTAGCGACTGCCGTTGATGAGGAGATAGTGGTGGATGTCTTTTTCGGTCGCGCCCGGGCAATTGGCGAGTGCCTGGTAGATGGCGAGTCCCTGCGGATCGCTCTGTCGCCAGAAGATGCTCTCGAGGTCCTGGCCTGCTTCGACCAGCTTTCTCACCATTTGGACTTCGCGGGTCGAGAGGCCGGTCGTATTGAAAGGCATCTGGACGGGGCGGAATTTGGCGAGCTGGGCGGCGAGGGTTT
>JBJMOT010000074.1:0-13296 GCA_045803585.1 Gemmatimonadaceae bacterium | reverse complement strand
CTGACCTCTTGGGTCTCAGTCTTCTCGGTACTGCGCCGCGCCGCGCACTCGCCCTGGTGCCCGCGGTGCTGGTCGTTTTGGTTGGAGCATTCGCCTATCAAAGGGCGCGACGTGTCCTTGGTGATGTGCGGGAAGTCGAGCGCAGTCACGCCGTCATCGAGAGCTCCGACGCCATTCTAACCCGAGCCGTCGACGCCGAAACGGGTCAGCGGGCGTTTCTGCTAACCGGTGATAGCGGTTTCCTCGAGCCGTATCAGGGTGCGCGACGCGACATCCAGAGTTGGCTGGACTCGCTTCGGACATTGGTGCGTGGTTACGCGACCCAGAGCGATCGTGTCGAGAAGATCGAGAGCTTGCTCCCAATTCGCTTTGCGATGCTCGACACGTCCATCGCTCTGAAAAAACAGGGTTCGCCCCAGGCGACGAACGTCGAGCGTCTGCGCGCGGGCAAGAAGACGATGGACGAAATGCGTAGCACAGTCGCGGCGTTGCAATCGGAAGAAAGGAGAATGCTCGAACTTCGCCACCTGGCCGAGCGTCGCAGCCTGTCGCGCGCAGCGATCGGAGTGGGCCTCGCAGCTGTTATCGCGCTCATTATCAGCGCATTGGTGAATCTCTTCTTCTCGCACGCCGTCAGAGCGCGCGAGGAGGCGATCGGTGAGCTCAACGCCGTCAACAGGGACCTCGAACATCAGTCGGAGCAGCTCGAGCTACAGGCTGTGGAAATGGAATCACAGGCCGGCGAGCTGGAGCGTGAGCAGACCGCTTCGCAACTGCTTACAGATGCGAGCCGCATTCTGGCCTCCACGCTTGATTACGAGAAGACACTTCAGGCCGTGGCCAATCTTGCGGTAGGCGACTTTGCGGATTGGTGTGGCGTCGATCTGGTAGACGACCACGGAGCAATCCGGCAGGCGGTGGTTGCCCACAAGGATGAAGAGAAGGTCAAATGGGCGCGCGAGCTCAACAAGCGCTATCCCCCAGACTATGGTGGCCCGGCCGGCGTCGGCAATGTGATCAGATCTGGGGAGCCACAGCTGTACGCGGACATCTCTGATGAGATGATAAGAGCCGCTGCCCGAGATTCTGACCATCTCACCATCATGCGTGAGCTCGAGATTCGGTCAGCGCTCATTGTTCCGATGATTGCCCGCGGCAGAACCCTGGGTGCGCTGACTCTGATCAGCAGTCGCGCGGAGAGGCACTATGGCGAAGCTGACCTCGGTCTGGCGAAGGAGCTGGCGACGCGGGCTGCAATGGCAATCGACAACGCTCAACTTTATCGAGGTGCACTCGCCGCGAGCGAAGCGAAGTCGGCGTTCCTGGCCACGATGAGTCACGAGTTACGGACTCCGCTAAACGCTATTATCGGTTATGAGTCACTGCTCGGCGAACAGATCGGCGGACGGCTGAATGAATCGCAGCTCGCGCAACTATCGCGTATTCGCGTCAACGCTGATCATCTGCTGGGGCTTATTGACGAAGTCCTGACGTTCAGCCGCGTGGACGCCGGGAAGGAAATCGTGCGGCAGGAAGAACTGCAGCTTCACTCAGTTGTCGGCGACGCCATCACCATGGTGACACCGCTCGCCGAGGCTAAAGGCCTGAAGCTGCGCGACGAGACCACCGATGGGCGCCTGGTAACCGACGGCGGCAAAGTTCGGCAGATCCTGCTCAACCTGCTCTCGAATGCGATCAAGTTCTCGGATGACGGGGAGATCGTCGTTCGGTCGGAACAGGTTGACGGATCGATTACGCTGTCAGTTGTCGACTCGGGTATCGGAATCGCCGCGGAAAATCTGGAGACCATTTTTGATCCGTTCTGGCAGGTCGAGCAGCGATCGACTCGCCGCGCCGGAGGGACCGGGCTCGGTCTGAGCGTGAGCCGAGGTCTCGCGCGGCTGCTAGGTGGCGACGTTACGGTCCAGAGCACTCCAACGAGAGGCAGCAGGTTCGATCTGGTACTCCCGGCATCACCTGTTAGCGGCTGAGGGAAGCGTCGTGCGGGAAGCATCGCGCTGCTCGGTGAGCAGCCGCGTTGTGTACCGCTGGCCCTCGGAGATGCGCTCCACTTCGACGGCGATGGCGTCTACGGCTTGATTGAGGTGCGAAATCTGGGACGCGACCTCCGTTGGCACCTGGCCACCCGCGGTGCGCCGATCCATTCGTCGGGCGAAGGCGCGGGCCAATGGCAGCCCGATGATGATCACGGCGATGGTGATGAAGAACGCAATGCTTATGTCCACGACTTGCGGCGGGATGACGTTGTCGAAGGCGCCGGGCTGGATCGTGATCGTCTGCCCGTCCGGTTGACGAAAGGTGAAAGGACCGTGGCGGCTAGGCGGAATTGGCGGAGTGATCTGGACCTGGGCCAGTGCGGCGGTGGCTGCGTCTTGAGCCTGTGATTGTATCAGCTGCTGGTCGACGTTGTTTCTTATTGCATCGCGTAGCTCGCGAGCCGCGTTCTGCAGTTCTCGGGTACGTGCCTGCTGACTAGCGGTGGCCGGTGGTGGAGATCCAGTTCCGCCTTGAAAACTGAGGCTCACAGTTGTCGTCGTTGTCTTCATCCGTAACTCGCTCTTCGAAAACGCGTTGTCCGGATTCTACCACGCTTAGCGCAATTCGCTATTGCGAAATCTCTTTTGACGATTAGTGTGGATGTGCGGCAGAGTCATTTGTTTCCTACCCCGCATTCGCGCGAGGCAAGAACACAACGGTGAAAGGCCCCACTCCCGATAGATCCGACAACAATCAGTTCTCGGAGTCCGTCGATCTGCAGCGTGCGCTCGATTCTGCGCGTTACGACGGAACCTCGCCCGAATCTCTCAAGGACAACCACGAGCATCTGCTAGTTGCCTACGAAGAGCTAAGCGTCGCGGAGGAACAGCTGCGCGCGCAACACGCTGTGCTCGTTGAAGCGCAGCGGATGCTGGAAGTCCAGCGAAATCGCTACCTCACTCTTTTCGACTTTGCTCCGGATCCTTATCTCGTAACCGACGAAACTGGCATCATCGAGGAAATCAATTCGGCGGCTGCCGAACTCTTCGACATGCCGGCAAGGCTTCTCGTCGGAAAATCCATCGTTGGTTTCATCGAGCGCCACGCGCAGCCTGAGTTCTACGCCAACATGCTTGGCTTGCTGACTGCGGAGCGTCTGGATAAATGGGCGATAGAAACGAAAGTGCGCGACGGCCGGATGGTCCCTCTCGAGGCTACCGTCTCCACCCTCGAGAATCGGCACGACGGAAAGAAATCTTTGTGCTGGCTGCTGCGGGATACCACCGCTCGCCGCGAAACAGAGGAGAGCATGCACGCTCTCAACAGGTCGCTCAACGCACGGGTGGCGCAGCGGACGCGTGAGCTGGAGCTCGCCTTGGCGGGCGAACAGACTGCGCGCAGAGAGGCCGAGACGGCGAACCGCATCAAGTCCGAGTTGTTCGCCCGTCTAAGCCATGAGTTCCGTACGCCACTGCACGCCGTGTCGGGCTACCTCGAAATTCTGCAACAGAACATCCACGGCGGTCTGAACGACGAACAGCGAAAGGACGTCGAACGGATTCACCAGGCGCAGGAGCACCTGCTCGCGCTGGTGAACATGATCCTTGATTTCGCGAAGCTCGAGGGCGGGCCGGTGGAACTTTCGATGGCGGAGATCCCCATCGAAGAAACGTTGCGCGTGGCGGAGTCGCTGGTCGCGCCGCAGTTCGCCAAGAAACGCGTCGCGTACTCGCATCGCGCAGGCGATCCCGCACTCACCGTGTTTGCCGACCGTGAAAAGGTTCAGCAGATCATCGTCAACCTGCTGGCAAATGCCGTCAAGTTCACCCCGCCGGGGGGCTCGGTGGAAATGGATTGGCGCGTCGAAGACGATACGCTACTTGTTCGAGTGAAGGACAATGGCGCCGGCATTCCCGACGACAAGGTCGAGCAGATCTTCGAGCCGTTCGTCCAATTGAGGTCGGCCGGATCGCTGCCGACCGGCGGCACCGGACTGGGTTTACCCATCAGTCGCGATCTCGCCCGCGCCATGGGTGGTGACGTCACCGCGACGAGCACGCTCGGCGTCGGATCCGTTTTCACCCTTCGGCTTCCGCTGCGCAAGCGCGTGTCGGGGACAAAGCTTTCAGCCCCGGACACCGCCGTTTAGCTTTGGATGTGAGTTCACACCTCGCATCCAGGAGCTGACTTTGGAGCAATCGACAGCGGCGCTGCATGACCTCGTAGACGATCCTTCGGTCTTCATCAGGCAGGACTGGAGCTCCTACACCGCCGACGATCACGAAGTCTGGGGAATGCTGTACGAGCGACGGATGAAAGAGCTACGAAAGAATGGCAGCAGGATTTTTCTAAAGGGCGCCGATACGATCGGCCTGAAGAAGGAGACGGTTCCTGATCTCGCCGAGGTAAATCGGCGGCTCGCGCCCCCGACAGGCTGGGAAGCGGTTCCCGTGAACGGGTACATACCGGCAAGGGCTTTTTTTCAGTGTCTATCGCTGCGGAAATTTCCGACGACGGTCACTATCCGGAAACGCGAACAGCTGGACTATCTGCCTGAGCCCGACATTTTCCACGATGTATTTGGTCACGTCCCGCTGCACGCCGATCCGGTTTTTGCCGATTTTCTCCAGCACTACGGACAAGTCGCGGCGGCGGCGGAAAAGGAAGAGGATACCACGCGCATGGCGCGGCTCTTCTGGTTTACGGTGGAGTTCGGCCTGATCCGCGAAGAAGGCGAGACCAAGGTGTACGGCTCAGGACTGATCTCATCTCACGGCGACGCCGCAAATGCGCTCGGTCCGAAATGCGATAGACGCCCTTTCTCGCTGGACGCTGTGTTCAATCAGCCTTTCGAGATCGATCATTTTCAGGACGTGCTCTTCGTGGTCGAATCTTTCGATCAGCTGTTCCAGGCTGTAGAAGAAGCGGGGCGGAGAATCGGCGCTATTCGCTGACGCGCTGCACCCACGGGCAACGTCACGCCGTCCTTGCCGGGGGAGTATCTCGCGCCAACATCCGATCGATTGAAAATGCGCCGCTTCCGCGAATGACGATCGCGATAGCGATTGCAACGGCCAGCATAAAAAACTCCACACCCTCGCCTTTTTGTTGGCCGCCCCAGTTCATGAAGAACCCATTGTGAATATGGACTTTCAGCGCGACGACGGTGAAGTCGATGGCGATCGCGAGCGCTGACAGTCTGCCCAGGAAGCCGAAAAAGAGCGCGATGGGTGCGAAGAATTCGCCGACGAAGACCAGCATGGCGACGGCCGCAGGAATGTGCATCTGCCGAGTGAGAAATCCCATTGTGCCGCTCGGGCCAAACCCGCCGAACCAGCCGAGCATCTTTTGAGCGCCGTGCGGGAAAATGACGATGGCGAGGATTACGCGCAGGAACGCAATAGCCTTATCGTCAGGCGTCCTTAACAGATTGCGAAGCATTACTGATCCTCCGGGAATTCAGAGCGACCAGTGGGCGATCAAGGATCGTACCATTTCGGACGGAGGGTCTTCGTCCGCCCGAAGTGTCTCTCAGTAGTTCGAGGCGCGAACTCGGTCGAGCAGATTGATCAGCGAGTCGAGATCGGACGGCAGCAGAACGGCCACCGCATGGACATCCCAACGGTTCACCGGATCATCGAGCTCCTTCAACAAATCGAGACCCTTTGGTGTGATGCTGCAAAAAACCCGACGCCGATCTTTTGGGCACGGACTCCGTCCAACAAGTCCCTTTCGTTCGAGACGATCCACGAGTCGCGTGACGCCGGGAGTCTGCTCGATCATCCGCTCGCCGATCGTCAGCGTCGGCAGTCCCTCTGCTCCCGCGCCGCGCAGAATGCGCAGGACATTGTACTGTTGCGCGGTTATGCCGTGCGGCTCGATCACTTGCGCCAGACTGCGTTTGACAGCGTCGGCTGTGCGCAGAAGCCCAAGAGTTGCTTCCTGCTCTCGCGAGCGGAACACCTCGGGTGGCTTCTCGTGGGCGGCCATGGATTCAGTCTATGTATCCTTTGGACATTCAGCAAGCAAATGATTACCCTCGCGCCCCAAACCGTGCAGACTGCCTGCTTTGGCGCTTTCACTACTTCGGCATGGCTTAGATTTGGCGTTCCACACACCGGGTCTTTTTGGTCGCTGGTGTGTATTAACCCGGAACTTCCTAGCCACCCAACCCCACTCCAGACTGCTGGTGAGGAGTAACGCGTGATAAAGAGAATTGCCCCTATAGCTTTGATCGCGGCCGCGGCCTGCGGTGGAGGCGACAGCAGTGGACCGAAGGGTCCCCTGAGTGATATCGGTTCGATGGCGGTCGGGGACGTTCGGGTGCTCAGCCCAACCGATATTCCCAACGGGATCGATCTCCCAGCCGGAAGCGGCGCTCGCGACTACATCATTGTCGTGGGCAACACTAATAGCGCACACGATGTAGTCGCCAACTACGTCGTGAAGGCCGACAAGTCGACGACGGGCGTGTTCGGCCTCGAGACCGCAGCCAACATGACGGCCTCTCGCTACAGTCTTCAGTTGTCTGAGGTGCCACTCGCACGAAGCGGCCAGCAGGCACTGGACAACAAGGTGCGTTCCTACGAGCGGTCCTTCCTTTCGCTCAAGTCTCCCGCCGGGTTGCTGAACGGCTCACGGCTGTCCGCCCGGCGCAGCGGCAATGCGGCAGCGGCCTCGGTGCCAGCTGTCGGCGATGTGATCAACGTCAAAGTTCCCGATGGAAACTCCGACGACCTGTGCAACAATTACTTCACGACCCAGGCAGTGGTGGCGTCCGTGAGCCGTCGCGCCATTCTCGCGGTGGACACTTTGGACGGCCCGCCGGCAACGCTTTTTACGCCCGCCGTACTGGATTCCATCACCAACGAATTCGACAACATCACCTATCCAACGGATAGCTCTTATTTCCACAACCCGACTGACGTAAACGGCGATGGACACATCATCCTGCTCTTCACGGGTGAGGTGAACAAGCTGACTCCGCCCGGCACGCAGGGAGGATTCGTTGGAGGATTTTTCTTTGCCGGAGATTTCTTCCCACCGACCGATCAGGGCCAAGGCCCCAACAGTTTCTGCCCGCAGAGCAACCAGGAGGAGATTTTCTATCTTCTCTCCCCCGACCCGACTGGCACCAAGTTCGGTAACGTGCGCAGCGCAAGCTCTGTAAGGCAGGGGACCCGCGGGACAATCGCCCATGAGTTCCAGCATATGATCAACGCCGGAAATCGATTCCAGAATCCAGCGGTGAGCAACTTCGAGTCGACATGGCTCGATGAAGCGCTGGCGCATTTTGCCGAGGATGCAGTCGGCCGGGTGCAGCGTGGTTTCGGCGATCTGCAGACGCTCACGTTCAATGACATTCTTCCGTGCAACTCGCCCTGCTCGCAGGGCAATGACTTCAACGCTTTCTTCTTTCAGAACCTGGCAAGACTTAGCTACTGGATGGACGCACCGGATAAGTTCTCGCCAATGAGCAAGATGGCCGACACCAGTCTCGCAACCCGAGGCGCTGCGTGGGCGATCGTCCGTTACGCCGCCGACAATTTCTCGAACGGCGATCCGCGTGCGCTCACGAAGACGCTCGTGGCGGGGCCCGACACCGGGGTAAAAAATTTCACCGCGGCGGCCAAATCGCCTGTCGATACACTGGTCAAGGACTGGCTGGTCGCGATGTACGCCGATCATCTTGGCATCACCAATCTTCCAGCCCAATACCAGTATCGTTCTTACAACTTTCGTAGTGTGATGCCGCCAGTGGCGAAAGCGGTTCTCTCGCAATCAGCGGCAACGTATCCGCTAAGGGTGCAGTCGATCGGCAGCGGAAGCGACAATATCTCCGCCACCAATCGGTCGGGAACCGGCACTTATTACAGGTTGACGGTTGCCTCCGGCGCGGCGGCGAAGAAAGTCAGGGTTCTCGATTCATCCGGCAACAACAACGCGAGTTTCCCAGGCGAGCACGTCTACGTCCTCCGAGTGCAGTAGCCCAATCGGATACATGCATATGAAAAAGGGCTGCGACCATTGCTCGCAGCCCTTTGTTTTGGCTCATGGGCTCAGGCGGATACGCGACCGGGTTCAAGCATCACGGAGAGCGGTGATCGGCGTCTCCTTGAACACATCCCGCCCGGCGAGTAATCCAATCAACAGCGTCAACCCGACAACTGCCGCGGCGATCCCGACCACGGGCACGACGGGAGATGCGAAAGGCGCTTTGAAGATGTAGCGCACCACCGCCCACCCTCCCAGGATCGACAGAATCATTCCTGTGAATCCGCCAAGGAGTCCAAGCAGCGAGTACTCTGCCAGGAGTATGCGCGCTATCTGTCCGCGCGTTGCACCCAGCGTCTTGAGGAGTACACCCTCACGCACTCGCGCTCGCCTCGTCGCCGACACAGCGCTGAACAGCACCGGTATTGCCACCGCCAGACTGAAGAGTGCGATGAAGCGGATCGCCAGTGAGACCCGTGAGACGATTCGATCGACGGTCCGCTTGATAGCGGTGAGATCGATGCTCGAGACGTTCGGGAAACGGTTTACGACCGCACGTTGCAGCAAGGCCACCGCTGCAGGATCCTTCACCTGGGCCAGCAGCACGTACTGGTTCGGGGCGCCGCGAAGAACAGGCGGTGCGAACACGGCGAAGAAGTTCGGCTCAAAGCGCGTCCAGGTGACTTTGCGCAGGCTGGTGATGCGAGTTGGAATGTCGACACCCTGCACGTCCCACGTGATGACGTCGCCGATTTTGACGAGCAGTTCCTCCGCGATTCCTTCTTCGAGCGAGACTTCGCCGGTGTCGCGCGCGTATTTGAGCGAGCTGTCGCTGAACCACTTTCCCTGGGCGATCGTTTCGCTTGCGGCCGGCTTATCCCGGTATGTCGAGCGAAACTCACGGCGTAGCGCCCAGCCGGCGCGGCGCGGTTGTCCGCGTGGCTTTCCATCGCGCGCGCCCGCGGTGGGAGTCAGATCCTTTACGCTCTTCCCATTAATTGCTGCGATTCGCATCGTGACGACCGGCGCCAGCTGCACTACCTCATGGCCACTGCCTCTGACGATGGAATCGAGACCTGGCTGCTGGTCCTGCTGAATGTCGAAGAAGACAACATTGCCTCGCGCTTCGGCGGCGGCGACCGTGAAGCGCCGCAGGATGTTGTTCTGTACGAGGTAGAGTGTGCTCACGAGGAACGCGCCGAAGCCAAGCGCCAGAACCACCGCGCGCGTCTGGTTGCCGGGCCGGTATAGATTCGCGACGCCCTGTCGGACGACATAAGGCCAGCCGGTGCGAAGGGCCTTTCTCGCCGCCCAGGACAACAACGCAGCGCTCAAGGCGAGGGCGAGAATCGCAACTCCCGTCGCGGCGCTCATTCCGAGTGCCTGCTTGACGGTGTGCGCGCGGGACAGTGCGATCGTGACGACACTCACTACCATTGCAGCATCAACGAGCAGCCTCGGCGCATCGGTCCACCGCATCCGAAGAATATTCGAATCGGTATCGCGTCTCAGAGTCTGCAGGGGCGACACATTGCGGAGCGCCAGCAAAGGCCGCAGCGCAAAGATCATGGCGATCCACCCACCGACGACGAGGCCGGTCAGAACCGCCGAGGGAACGAGTGAAACGTGGACGTCGATTGGCAGGAAATCGGTGAGCACGTGTGGGAGCACGAACTGGATTGCCACGCCAAGCGCGGCTCCGACGGCGGCTCCAGCCAGTCCCATCGCCGCCGCCTGGGCGACGTAGATCGCCAATACCTGGCCGCTGGAAGCGCCCAGGCATCGCAGAACGGCGACCGTATCAATTTTGCGCTCGACGAATGCGCGCACACCGCTGGCGACTCCGATTCCTCCCAGCAGTAGCGCCACCAGGCCGACGATACCGATGAAGTTGGAGAGATTCTCGATCGCGTCGGTGGTGCTGATCTCGGTTTGGGTGACCGTGCGGAGACGGACCTGCTGATCCTCGACGCGTTTCTTGAAAGGCTTGACGAATTTGTCTGGATCGACTCCGGACGGGAGTTTCGCCAGGACCGTTCTGCTCGCCGTGCTGCCGAAGACGAGCAGCTGAGTCTCTGCGACATACTTCGCCGGGATGAAAATCCGCGGGCCGAGCATCTCCGCGATGCCGGCCGCTCCCGGTACATCTTTAATCGAGGCGACGATCCTAAATGTGCCGAAGCCGAGTTTGAGGGTGTCGCCGACCCTTGCATTCAGCGAAGTGAGAAGCGCGGGATCGACGATGGCGTTGGCGCCTTCTCGCAGCATCGGCCAGGCGTCTGACGGCTCGGTGACGATCTTCCCATAAAACGGGTAGTTGTCGGTGACTCCGCGAACCTGTGCGAAGCGGGTTCCAGCGGTACGGGGCACCACCGCCATCGACGGGAACGTCGTCACGCGAGCCAGGGATACTCCGTGATGGGAGAGCGAATCGAAAAGAGAATCGATGCCCGGCGAAAACGGCTTCGAGGAATCGAACGAGAGATCGCCCCCCATCAGCGCTCGCGACTGTTCCTTCACCGACTGGATGATGTTGGCTGAAAATGAGTCGATGGCGACGAGCGCGGCCACGCCGAGTGAGATCGACGACATGTAAAGCAGCAGCTTTCGCCGGGCGGTACGGCTTTCCCGCCATGCCAGACCCCACACGCTGGGTGTCAATCCCAGCATGTGATCGACCCCCACGGTGTCGATGCCATCACGCGGATTTCGCGCTCTGTGCGCCGGTGTCCTCGACGACTGCTCCGTCGAGAAGTCTGATCATTCGCGATGCCCGCGATGCGAGGGTGAAGTCGTGAGTCACCAGCACGATGGTCGAGCCGGCGTCGCTGTTGAGCGATTGAAGCAGCTCGAAAATACGGTGGCCGGTATTGTTGTCGAGATTGCCGGTGGGCTCGTCCGCGAAAAGGATTCGCGGTGAATTCGCGAACGCTCTGGCGATGGCCACGCGCTGCTGTTCACCTCCCGAGAGCTGGGTTGGAAAGTGGTGTCCCCGGCCGTTGAGTCCCACGCGGTCGATAAGCTCGCGCGCTCGTTCGGATGCTCCGGCAGTTCCTCGCAACTCCAGAGGCACCTGGACGTTTTCCTGCGCAGTGAGGGTCGGGATCAGCTGAAAGCTTTGAAAAACGAAGCCGACTTTCTCGCCACGCAGCCGGGCTCTCTCGTTCTCGGATAGTTTCCCGAGGTCCGAATCGTCGAGGACCACGCTCCCACGTGTTGGTGTATCCAATCCAGCCAGCAGTCCTAGGAGTGTAGTCTTGCCGCTGCCCGAAGGTCCGACGATTGCGACGAAGTCACCCTGTTGGATCGTGAACGACACATCTCGCAGCACGGCGATTTTCTGCTCGCCACTCATGTATTCTTTCGTTACGTCACGAGCGATCAGCATGAAGAAGGGGAGGAGGAAAGGATTTTGACGTTGGCACGTTACGGATCAACCAGTCGGGCCCTGTTGCTCGCGGCGCTGTTTGGCTGTGGGGCGAACGGGAACGCGAAAGGTGCAACGAATTCGAGAGAGACGAAGGATAACATGAGCGCAGGTAAGTCAGCCGAATCATCCGCGGTGGTTGCCACATCGAAAGGAGTACGCACGCCGGTCGTTCTTTTCTTCGGAACGAGTCTCACGGCGGGTTATGGTCTCGAGCCCGAACAGGCATTTCCATCGCTTATCGAGAAAAAGGCGCAGGACGAAGGTCTGCCGATCAAGGCGGTTAATGCCGGCCTCTCCGGAGAAACGTCCGCGGGAGCAGTAAGGCGAATCGATTGGGTTCTGCGGACTCCAGCCGACCTGGTGGTGATCGAGGTCGGTGCGAACGATGCTTTGCGTGGACTATCGACCGACGCCGCCAGGTCCAACCTCGAGCGCGTCGTCGCGGCGGTGAGGGCGAAACAGCCGGCCGCCAAGCTCGCGCTCGTGCAAATGGAGGCGCCGCCAAATTACGGGGCTGCCTATACCCGCAGCTTTCGATCGATCTACGCCGACGTTGCGAGGAAGGAGGGCATTCCGCTGCTGCCTTTTCTGCTCGGAGGAGTTGCCGGAATTTCGCGTCTCAATCAGCCCGACGGAGTTCATCCGAACCTGACGGGTGAGCGAATAGTTGCGGACAATATCTGGAAGTCTCTCAAGCCCCTCGTCGCGCAGCTTGACCGAGGTTAACGCCTCGGCTAAGTTTCGAGGCTGTTTACGTTTACGCTCCGCTGCGACCTATCGACATTGGCGACAGCACGGCGGGAAAAGCCGTCCAGCCGGCGAAGCTTCAGACCTCTAGAATTTGGACTAACGATATGGCAATGCCGGCCACTCAGATAAGGCGCGGAATGGTTCTCGTTTTCAATGGCGATCCGTGCCGGGTCGTCGAGTTCCGCCACCATACGCCGGGCAATCTCCGCGCGATGGTTCAGGCGAAGCTCAAGAACCTTCGCACCGGCAACAATTTCGAGCACCGTTTCCGCGCTGCCGACACGATCGAAAAGGCGTCGATGGAGACCCACGATCTAGAATTCATGTATCAGGGCGGCGATACGTATCACTTCATGAACAGCCAGAACTACGATCAGCTGGAGATCGAGTCAGAGGTTCTCGGCGACAATGCTCAGTGGATGCAGGCCGGAATGAAGATCCAGGCCGAGTATTACAACGGGAAAGTGATTGGGATCGAACTTCCCAATTCGATGGTGCTGGAGATCGTCGATACGGCGCCGGTCATGAAGACCGCAACCAAGACCGCTTCTACGAAACCGGCCAAGCTCGAGAACGGCGTTACGGTCAACGTTCCGGAGTTCGTGAGCACTGGCGAGAAGGTGCGTGTAAATCCGAATACCGGCGAGTACATGGACCGCGCCAAGTAAGTTGATTCGATAGTTGGTCGCGGTTATGATGCAGCGTCGCCGGTTGAAGCCTTGTTTCGGAGGATTTCAGTTAGCGAGTGGGTATGGTGGCTGTAGCTCAATTGGTTAGAGCACCGGTCTGTGGCACCGGGGGTTGCGGGTTCAATTCCCGTCAGCCACCCTCGCGGTACGAACTCAGAATGGCGTACGGAGCCCAGTTGTCCGCAGTACATAGGACCGGGACTAGGTCCGTAGCTCAATTGGTAGAGCACCGGTCTCCAAAACCGGCGGTTGGGGGTTCGATTCCCTCCGGGCCTGTGGTTGAAAATCGTTTTGAGAATTGCAGGTCGCTGGGACAGAGTCGTGCAGTGTGCGGCGCTATCGTCTAGGGGACTAGGACGGGGCCCTCTCAAGGCCCAAACACGGGTTCGAATCCCGTTAGCGCTATCACGAGGATCGATCGGCCCCATCGTCTAT
>JBJMOT010000073.1:0-38546 GCA_045803585.1 Gemmatimonadaceae bacterium | reverse complement strand
TGAAATCGCTCCCACCCAACGAGCCTCCGAAGAGACATGGCGAACGCGATCACTGAAGCGCGGAAATCAGACCCCATAACACCAATCGCGAGTCCGCTGCACCTGGTACTCGTGCTCGGGCTCACCACTCTCTGGGCACTGCGAAGCGCGATCAATCCAGATCACATCGCTCAAGCCGCCAGTCTCGATCGCGTGCGTTTCTATTTGCGCACCATCGCGTTCGAGTGGGTGATGCTCGGCGTGGTCCTGCTCGGCGTGCGATTCCACGGCGCGTCTATGTACACGGTGCTCGGCGAGCGCTGGCGGTCGAGTAGTGACATGCTGCGCGACATCGGGATCGCCGCTGGATTCTGGCTCATATCGACGATCATTCTCTCAGCAGTGTCGCTGCATCCGCATGACTCTCAGCCAAGCGCCGTAGTGAAAGCAATTCTCCCCAACGGATGGCTGGAGTCGACGCTCTGGATCGCACTGTCGATCTCGGCGGGCATCTGTGAAGAGGCGATTTATCGCGGGTACATTCAGCGTCAGTTGATTTCGATCACTTCCAGCGCACCGGCGGGGATCGTGCTGACGGCGCTCGCTTTTGGACTTGCTCACTCTTACAAGAGCTGGCCGGGCGCCGTTCAAGTTGCGCTTGGCGGGCTTATGCTGGGCACTCTTGCTTACTGGACAAAGAGCGTCCGGCCGGGGATGATGGCCCACGCATTCAGTGATGCTTTCGCGGGAGTTCTCGCCAGGGCACTGAAGATCGGGGTGGCGTAGTCATTCACGCTGTCATGGCGACAGCGAAAGCGTCAATGCAACAGCAGAAGGACCAATCGGCTCTACGTTGATACTGAGTATCCGGCGATCGATGAAGTTTTGCGGGTGAGCGTGCGCGTATCGCACCACCTTGAGGCCACTGAATGTTCCGACTGCCGCACCGAGCGCGACATCGCTCGCCCAGTGCTTGTTGTGGTACATCCGCGCCAGACCAACCATGGTTGCGCCGCCGTACATAACCGGCGCCACCAGCCAGTTGTGACCCGGCCAGATCCTTTGCGCTTCGCTCGTCACAGATGACGCGGCGGCAAAGGCGACGGTGGTGTGACCCGACGGAAACGAGGCACGATCGCTGTCGGTGAACCCCTTTCCGAACTTGAAGTCGTGCGGATTGGTGTCGTTCGAAACAGAGGGACGTGACCGCCCGGTGAGTCCCTTGAGCATCCACGTTATGCTCCCGCCGAGGATGACCGCTTCCGTTCCGTGCCAACCGAGATCTTCGATGTCGGGATGATTCGAGAGGCGGCCATATAAATAAAGCGCTGGCCCGATGATCACCGACCCGGGATCGGCAATGTTCTCGACGGTCGTTGCGGAGAACCCCAGAATCGAATTCCCCGTTGCGTCCGCATGGTTGATGTGACGAGCCACCGACTTGTCGAGCGGGAACATCGCTACGGTGAGTCCCGCGAAGCCGAGTGCCATCCACGCATCTCGGCGCACGAACAAGGTCTGGGGCCCTTGCGAAGTATCACGCGTGGGCGGGACGACCTGTTGCGCGGGAAGTGTCGTTGCACTGAGCAGCGCGGCCACCGCGATGCAGCGCACCGATAATGACGGTCTGGCTTTCACTGTGCGGTTCCGGATGGACAGATGGAGGCGACCAAGTGGGCAAGCTATGGGCCGCCTTATGCAGCGAAGTGCAGACGTGCCTGACAAACACACCCGCTCTCGCGCTATGCCGCGCTTACACCAAGATTACATGAACACACTACGGAAGGTTCTGCCTATGCGCTCTGTCCTGTCTGTACTCGCTGTCGCTGCCGCTGTTATAGCTGCCGGTTGCTCGAGCTCGAACCCGGTCGCGCCGGGCGCAGTAACTGGAAAGTGGGCGCAGCCTTTCTCGATTCCGGGCAGCTTCTTCGAGATGACGCTCGTTGCATCGGGCACGGATGTCGCCGGCACCGGTCGCACCTGCGGTGAAGCGGGCCCCTGCAGCAACATCGCCATCACCGGTACGTCCGATGCCACGGGTGTGCGGCTCACACTCGTCGCCACTCAAACCGTTCCAACGCAGGGCGCGACCGCCACGTTTACGTTCGACGGCAGGCTCGTTTCGGCGAACACCCTGCGAGGTACGTGGCTCCAGGTAGGCTTGACCCAGATTGCAGTCGACCCGATCGTGATCACTTTCCAGCGCGAGTAACTCAAGGGACCCGACGCAAGGAGGATTCATGAGACAACGTGTTCACGTCACGCTGAGTGCGTTCACCGCCGTCGTCGCTCTCACCGCCGCATCTCCGATCGGCGTGCAAAGGCTCGCCGCGCAGACGAACTGGCGCGAGGTCCGCTCGCTCAGGATGGGGCGCTTCCAGACGCGCATCGATGTCTCGACCGCGCATACCATCCGGATCTACGCCCAGCTCGATACCTCCCGACTCATGGGCGACGAGCTCGCTCCGGATTCCGTCAAGGCGTGGCAGGAAAACCTCTTCAACGATCTCGATAAGCCGACGCGCACGCGTTACGTACTCGGCAACTCCGTGCTCGTCCAGCCTTTCCGAGCCGACTCCAGCAGCGTGGGCTATCTCGTGACCGTCGCCGACACAGGCGGCGCATCGCGACAGATCGTCACCGACAAAGATGGCATGGAGGAATTCCTCGACATGCTGGCCAAGGGTGTCGTCGCCGCGAAAACGTTGAGCGACGACGAGCTGAAACGGTCAGGTCCGATCGTCCAGAAGCCGATCAGCCTCGCCAAGTCTTTGAACTACGTCTATCCGCGCAACGCCAAGCTGGCGAATCAGAGCGGATCAGCGCTGGTACAGTTCGTCGTCGACACCACCGGCCGAGCAAAGCCGGAATCCATCATATGTGTGGACGCGACCTACAAGGATTTTGCGGACGCGGCCATGGCGGCGGTAAAGCTGATGGAATTCCATCCCGCGGAGCTGGAGGGGCACAAAGTCGAGCAGCTCGTTCAGTACCCGATCGACTTCAAGCTGAACGCGGTGCTGCCGGTCAAGCCATTCGAGATTCCTACTCGCCGGCCCACGAGGCGGCCTCCACCCTCCTTCTAGAGCAGCTTCTGGCTCGAGGGAATTGAGTCGCCGCTATTCCACTATCCCGGTCTGAACGGTTGCCGCGAGGCTCAGCTGGTGATTCCAGCGGCTCCGCTTGAAGATCCACGCGTGTTGAACCCTCCTCCATCCCTTTGGACCCGTCGTGAATTCGTCGACGAGAACGGTCCACACATTGTCGTCGAAATCGACGGTCTCGCCTTTCGTGTCCTGGATATTCTTCAGACCTTCCGGCAATCCACGCAGGGGTAGGCCGACGGTCAGGTAGCTCTGGGATTTTTTCGGACAGCCGGCGTGCACGTCGGTCGATCTCGCGCGGGACGATTTGCCCCGAGGCGGTGGCGGCTGTGGCACCTGGGCGCCGGCGCACTGCGCGTAGTTGAATGGGCTGCCGGCGGGCACCTGGTTCATCTCGAGGATCACCTTCCGATTCTCGGCGATGCGATCGATCGCGGACGACCCGGCTTTGGCGAAGTACAGCTCGGGGGCTACTCCCTGCACTCCGGCCGGGATCTCCGGATAGCCGTTACGCGTGCCGTACGGACGCGGGTCGTAGCGCAGCTCCTTGATCTGAAATGGGTACTCGTCGGTCCCCGCATGGACCTGGGCCTGGATGACCGCGGCGAAAACCTCTGAGTCCGCGCGGATCAGCATCGTCTCTTCATCCGGCGACGCCGCGCGCGGTACGTACACCTTTGGTGCAGGAGCCGGATCCGGCTTACTCGGCGAAGAGCCGCACGCGGTCGTCGAGAGCGCGGCGGTGAGAATACAGGCGGCAAATAGCGCGCGATGAACGTTCAGCATCGGGCAAAGGCTGATGCACGAAAGAGGCCTCAACTGCGAGCAAGATATGCGGACGGCGTGACAAGGTTTGCGGCGCCGTTCGGTGGTATGTTTTGCCGCATCCAGAAAGCGAGCTCTCACAGTGCCAAAGTCTAAGGTCGCGAGACGAAAGGAAGTTGCGCGCAGCGTAACCAAAGAAGCGAAATCGCCAACGAGCCGCAACGCTCCCGCGGACATGCCGCCCGAGCAGTTCCGCCAGCTCGGACATTCGCTCATCGATGCGATCGCCGATTTCTACAGCCGACTTCCAACCGCGCCAACCGCATCACCTTTGCTGCCCGATGCGATGCGAAAGGTCGTCGGTGCGCGCAAACTGCCCGAAAAAGGGACGGACATTGCGCCGGTTCTCGAGGACTTCGGCAAGACTTTCTTCCAGCATTCGACCCACAACGGAAGCCCGCGCTTCTGGGGTTATATCACTTCGTCGGGCGCGCCGATTGGAGCGCTGGCCGATCTTCTCGCGTCCGCCGTCAATCCGAACTGCGGGGCGTGGGCGCTATCTCCGATTGCGACAGAGATCGAGAACGAGTGTATCCGCTGGCTCGCCGATTTCATGGGGCTGCCCGGAGTGTGGGATGGCATTGTCGTCAGCGGCGGGAACATGGCGAACATCGTCGCCTTCATCGCTGCCCGGAAGGCGAAGGCGAGCTGGGACATCCGCGCAAAGGGTCTGACCGCGGCCGAGAGCAAACGATTCGTGCTCTACGGATCTGCCGAGACGCACACCTGGATCAGCAAGGCGGCGGACATCTGCGGAATGGGGACGGATGCCGTGCGCTGGATCGAGACCGATGATGCGCATCGGCTGCGACCGGATGTGTTGCGCAAGCAGATCGTCGCCGACCGCGCCCTTGGACTCTTTCCATTCATGGTGTGTGGAACAGCCGGATCGGTCGGCACCGGGGCGATCGACCCGCTCGATGAAATCGCAAAGATCTGCAAAGAATTCGACCTCTGGTTCCACGTCGACGGCGCTTATGGCGCTCCTGCTGTCGCACTCGAAGACGCGAGCGGGGATCTCAAGGCACTGCGCCTTGCCGACTCGATCGCCATCGACCCGCACAAGTGGCTGTACGCTCCGCTCGAAGCAGGATGCACTCTCGTGCGCCGGCGCGACGATCTGCACGATGCCTTCGCTTCGAAGCCATCCTATTACCAGTTCGACGACAACGAAGGTCAGGAAGTGAAGAACTACTACGAGTACGGTCCGCAGAATTCTCGCGGCTTCCGCGCGCTAAAGATCTGGCTCGGTTTCCAGCAGTCAGGTGCCAGCGGTTACCGCCGGATGATTGCAGACGACATCGAGCTTGCTCGTCGTCTACACGAGTTCGTTGGTCATGAGCCGCTTCTCGAGCAGGGCACGCAATCACTCAGCATCACCACGTTCAGATTCGTCCCATCAGATCTGCGCAAACGCGCGATGGAGCCCGGGCAGATCACGGATTATCTGAACGAGCTGAACGCGCGCATCGCTACAGCCCTGCGCCTCAGCGGAAAAGCCTTCGTATCGAACGCGCATTTCGGCGAGCGGTACATGCTGCGCGCGTGCATCGTGAACTTCCGCACGACTCTCGCCGACGTCGAGCTGCTGCCGAAACTCATAGTGGAGATCGGCAACGAGCTCGACGCCAGTAAAAGGCCCGCGGCTTTGAAGCGAGGCGAGCCTAACGCTCTTCCTCGACAAAGGCTTTGAGGCGACCGATCGCGGCATCCCAGTCGTCGGAGATCTGATCCAGGCACCGCTTCGCCTTCTCGAGGCGCTTCGGCTCCAGCTCCCAGATCGTCTCCCGGCCCCGCCTGGTCTCTTTCACGAGACCCGCCTTCCCAAGCGTGCGCAGCTGCTTGGTGACGGCTTGGCGAGTGACACCGCTTCCCCTGCTGAGGCGAGTGATGGAGAGCGGGCCGTCGACGCAGAGCCGGGCGACCAGCCCGACGCGCGTCTCGTCGCCGAGTGCAGCAAAGATCGGAGCTGCATCGGAAAGCTTGACCGCCGCGTTGCTATGACTGCGAGACATAGTTGGCGATGTTCTTCGCCTGCCCCGTCCAACCGTGTTCGTTCATCTTGAACGCCTCGGCGCGGCGTGCGAGCGGAATGCGATCGAACCCTGACTCGATGATTGTGAGCGCCGTACCATCGCCGGCTTCCTCGAGAAGGAATTCAACGAGAGTCGTCGGTTCATTGGAGTAGTCGACGTTTTGATCGATGGCGTACGGGTGCCATCTATAGGAGAAGTAGCGCTCCGGCTCGATGCGCTCGATCCTGAGCTCCATCGTCGCGTTCTCGTATCCCTTATGAAGGATCGCGCCGCGGACGGTCTTCCCCTCCGCGAACTGCTCCTCGAGTTTGACGCGAAACCACTCGCCAAACTGCTTGGAGTCGCTGATGGCCCGCCACACGCGCGAGCGCGGCGCAGCGAGCTGGACCTTCTTTTCGATGCGGTCAGTGTCTGTCTTTTCCATGGTTCCAGCCTCAGTCGTAATCATATGCAACCTCCGGGTTGCCCTTACAATACTGCCGCCCGGAGCAATACGCAACCCTTGGGTTGCATGTTGTTCGGCGGGATGGCGGGATGGCGGGATGCGAAGCGCACTCCGATTTGTTGCCCGGCCCGAAGCCGCCAGCCGACCCGCCCACGGCCTCAAGCCGGTAGTCGTAAGTGGCAGTTCACTCAGCCCAGGACAACAGAAATCTCTCCACCATCTCCAGCCTTCCAGATTGGGGATCTCGCTTGAAAAGAGAAGCGTACTGTCGCCATTGCTGCCCTCCCGGCCCGACCGAGCTCTCTGTGATGAGCACCGTCCACAACTCAGCGCTGGAGTCGGGGGCAGGAAGCTCCGGCGGTCGAACCTTGTCGAGAATCGGTGATGCGCCGCGATAAGGAAGACCGACGGTGATGTAGCGGGTGACCTCCGGCGGGCACTTCGGCGCCGGCAGCACCAGCGTGGTGTCGCGCGAGCGTCTGGTGCGCGCGCCCCCGCACTCCGGGTAATTGAACGGTCCGCCTTCTTCGATTCCCAACGACTTTAAAATGTCCTTCCGCTGCCAGACGATCGTCTCGGTACTGCCGCTCGAGATCGAATCGATTTCGTCGCCGACCTCCAGTCGTCTCGGATGGTCGGGCGTCGACGCCAGATCGGTGTTGTCGCCCGCCGGTCGAGCGTCGATGCGCAGCGGACTCACGATCGCGGAAACAGTGTCACTCGAATCGGCGAGCTGCGCGCGGGCAACGGACTCGAAGATCTCGCCGTCGGCGTGCACAAGCGCGCGATCCCGCTCGTCCGCGCAGCTCGCTACGACGATAATCGAAAGAACTGAAAGCAAGCGTATGCCATCGGCTTGAATACCTTTCATCGGAAACCATGACCGCAGATTCAAGGCCCTCCTCAATTTCGCACCGGTGACACGCGACGGCTCACGCACTTCGCACTACGATTTCGAGCTGCCGGTCGACCGGATAGCGCAATTCCCTGCCGAGCGGCGCGGCGAGAGCCGGTTGATGGTCGTCGACCGGTCGACGGGCGAGATCGCGCATCGACAATTTGGCGATCTCGAGCAGCTCATACCCGCCGGCGACGTCATCGTCCTCAACACGACGCGCGTTTTCCGCGCCCGCTTGCTTGGCGTGCGCGACAACGGCACCCCGGCCGAGATTCTGTTGTTGCGATCGCTGGGCGAATCGATGTGGGAGGCGATGGTGCATCCTGGTGGCAAGCTCAAGCCGGGCCGCATCGTCAGGATCGCCGACGATTTCGAGGCTGAGATTCTGTCGACAACAGAGCGACGGACGCGAGTCGTGCAGCTCAACTCGCGCATTCCCATCGAGGAAGCGATCGAGAAATACGGACACATTCCGCTGCCGCCATACATCACCCGCGCCGATGAACCCGACGACGCCGAGCGGTACCAGACGGTGTACGCGCGCGAGAGCGGCTCGGTCGCGGCGCCTACGGCGGGATTGCATTTCACGCCCGGGCTGCTCGATCGACTGTCGGTCAACGGAGTCCGCCGCGCGGACGTGATACTCCACGTTGGCGCTGGGACGTTCAAGCCGGTCGACACCGAGCATCCTGCCGATCACGTCATGCACGAGGAGTCGTACATCCTTCCCGCGCGGACCGCAGACATCTTGAACGAGACGCGCTCGAAGGGTGGCAAGATCTGGAGTGTCGGCACAACCAGCGTGCGCACCCTGGAGAGCGCCATCGACGACGACGGAGTCTTTCGCGAGAAATCCGCTGACACCCGGATCTTCATTCGGCCGCCTTATCGGTTTCGGGCGGTGGATCGGCTGATTACGAATTTTCACTTGCCGCGGTCGACGCTCATCATGCTTGTCGCTGCTTTCGCGGGCTATGAGCTGACGATGCGCGCGTATGCGGAGGCGATCTCAGAGGGCTATCGGCTGTACTCGTACGGAGATGCTATGGTGGTGGTTGGGGACGGAGCGGCTGAGGACTGAACTACCTGCTGGGCGCTGGCGGTAGGTAACGTCGTACCACCCAGTCCAATCCCGAACTCCAGGATTCACATCTCGAGCCCAGCGTCAGGGTAATCAGCCTCGACCGTCGTCTTCTCCCACGCATCGAAGTCCCGTTTCAGTATCTCGAGCTTCCCTCGCGCACCCTTGAGCGCTGCTTTCCCCAGCAGCAATCGCAAAGGCGGATCCGCCGATTCGACCGCCGAGATGATGGCGGCCGCGGCGCGCACCGGATCGCCCGGCTGTTTGCCGCTGTAATCGCGGAGGTTCTCGACGTTTCGTCCCGCGGTCGGCGCGTAGTCCGCGATGGGGTTCGACCGTTCGTTCGCCGAGCGTCCTGCCCAGTCGGTGCGGAATCCGCTGGGCTCGACGATGGTGACTTTGATCCCCAGCGGCTCGGTCTCGATCGCCAGTGATTCGGAGAAACCCTCGACGGCGTACTTGGTCGCGTTGTAGTAGGCGAGCGCGGGAAAACTCTTGAGCCCGCCGATCGAAGAGATGTTGACGATGTGTCCGCTGCGCTGGCGGCGCATGATCGGCAGCACGGCGCGCGTCATCCGCGACAGACCGAAGAAGTTGATCTCGAACATCCGGCGGATCTCTTCTTCCTCGCTTTCCTCGACGGCGCCGAAGTAGCCGATGCCGGCATTATTCACCAGCACGTCGATCCGGCCGAACCTCTTCTCCGCGCTCTTCGTCGCGGCCTCGACTTCGACCGGGTCGGTGACGTCGAGCTCGAGGACGAGGGCGCGATCCTCGTAGCCTTTGGCAATGTCTTCCGCTTTAGCCGGGTCGCGTGCGGTGACGACGGCGCGGTAGCCGCGGTCGAGGACCAGCTTCGCCAGCTCGCGGCCGAAGCCGGTCGAGCAGCCGGTGATGAACCATACCTTGTCATTTGCCACGTTCGAGCCTCCGGAATTCTTGCCGCGTGTTACTACATAATGCGCAAAGTCGCTTCATTGCGGCGTGCGATTTACCGCGTCGCAACTGCAAACGGCAAACCTGCTGGGCGCCGTTGAAGTTTCGCGTTTTGCCTCGGCCCGTCTAGCTTCCTACTCGATGTCATTCTCTTTCGAGATCGCCGCCACCGTCGGCTCCGCACGCGCCGGCGTTTTTTCGACCCCGCACGGCCCCGTCGAAACGCCGGTCTTCATGCCCGTCGGCACGCTCGCCACCGTGAAAGCACTCGATCCCGCCGATCTCATACAGATGGGCGCGTCGATGATACTCGGCAACGCCTACCACCTCCACCTCCGACCCGGCGACGAGCTGGTGCGCGAGATGGGCGGCCTGCACAGTTTCATGCGCTGGAACCGCCCGATCCTCACCGACTCCGGCGGCTTTCAGGTTTTCTCACTGGCCCAGCTCCGCACCGTCAACGAAGACGGCGTCGAGTTCCAGTCACACATCGATGGCTCCCGCCGCTTCTTCACCCCCGAAAGCGTGATGGGCATCGAGCGCAACCTCGGCGCTGACGTCATCATGCAATTCGATCACGTCATCCCCGGCCAATCCGATGAGACGTCCGCTCGGGATGCCAGCGAGCGCAGCATCCGCTGGCTGGCGCGGTGCCTCGCAGAAGTAGCCCGGCTCGAGGCGAGTCAACCGCTCGAAGGAACCCCGAGAGAGGAAATGCCCCCCGACAATCCGCGAAACCATCAGGCGCTGTTTCCGATCGTTCAGGGCGGGATCCACACCCATCTCCGTCGCGAAGCCGCCGAGTCGATCAGGTCGATGCACGACTGGCCGGGATTCGGGATCGGCGGACTGTCCGTCGGCGAGGAAAAGGACGCGATGTACGAGATGATCGAGGTCGTCGACGAGGCCCTGCCGAAAACCCATCCCCGCTACCTGATGGGAGTCGGTTTCCCCGAGGATCTGGTGGAAGGCGTTCGTCGCGGCATCGATCTCTTCGACTGCGTTGCTCCCACGCGGATGGGAAGGAACGGGACAGTCTTCACCCGCGACGGCCGGCTCAACATCAAACGCACCGAGTACCGCAACGATCCGCGGCCGCTCGATTCGGACTGCGACTGCTCCGCCTGCACCCGATTTACCCGGGCCTATATCAGACATTTGTTCGTGTCCGACGAGATACTCGGACTGCGCCTACTCTCCCTGCACAATGTACATTTCCTCCTGGCTCTGGCACGCGGCGCGCGTCAGTCGATACTGAACGGCGATTTCGATTCGTGGGCCCGCGATTGGCTCTCGCGCTACCGCAGTTCAGCACCGCTTGCAGTCTGATTCCGACACACTCCCGATCTTCACTAATGCCAAGCAATCCAATACTCGGCTCCATTTTCATGTATGGAGCGATCTTCGCAATCTTCTACTTCATTCTCATCCGGCCGCAGGCCAACCAGCGCAAGCAACACGACGAGCTGGTTCGCAACCTGAAGAAGGGGGACGAGATCGTGACCAACGGCGGGCTCGTCGGCGAGGTGATCTTCATCAAGGAGAAAGGCGGCGACGACAAGAACAGCAGCCTCGAGGATCGCGTCACCATCAAGTCGGGTGAGACCCGCGTCATCATCGAGCGCGGCCGGATTGCGAAAATAAACAGGCCAGGCTCGGCTTCAGCGGCCAGCTAGATCGCGGGTGAGCATCCTCGACATCCGGGTGCTGGGCGACCCGGTTCTTCGCAAGCCGACCAAGCCCGTCACCGAGATCACCGACGAGCTGCGCAAGCTCATCGCCGACATGTTCGAGACGATGTACGCCGCCGAGGGAATCGGACTGGCCGCGCCGCAGATCGGGCGCACTGAGAGACTGGCGGTGGTCGATGTCGATGGCGCCAGGTTCACGCTGATCAATCCGACCATCGTCAGTCAGGACGGCGCGACTGAAAAGGCCGAAGAGGGATGTTTGTCGATCCCCGACATCTACGGAGACGTCGATCGCCCGGGCACGGTGACCATCCGCGCTACCAACGAATCCGGTGAGGAGTTCGAGGCAACGGGAAACGAGTTACTTGGGCGCTGCTTCCAGCACGAGATCGACCACCTCGATGGCAAGCTCTTCATCGATTATCTGAGCCCGCTCAAGCGCCGGTCAGCGATGTCGAAGTGGGAGAAAGCCAAAGCCGACTATCCGGGATTCATCAGGAAGGTTCGCACCGAGACGAAAGGCGAGCACCATCACGAGACGGAGATGTAGTGCGGATCGTATTCTGGGGGACGCCGGATTTCGCGGCGCCGACTCTGCGCGCACTGATCGGTGAAGGATTCGACGTCGTTGGAGTAGTCACTCAGCCGGACAAGCCGCAGGGCCGGTCCCGTGAGATAATTCCTTCGCCAGTGAAGCAGATCGCACTCGAGGAAGAGCTCGCTCTGTTTCAACCGAAGAATGCGAAGGAGCCACAGCTTTACGAGAGTCTGTCAGACCTGCACCCGGACATCGGGGTGGTAGTCGCGTACGGGCACATCCTGCCGCAGAAGATCATCGATCTCCCGAAGATGGGAACGCTCAACATCCATGCTTCCCTGCTGCCCGCCTGGCGCGGCGCGGCCCCGATTCAGGCGGCTATCAAGCAAGGCGATACCGAAACCGGAGTGACGGTGATGCGTGTCGTACCAGCGCTCGATGCGGGTCCGACGATTCTCCAGGCAGAAGTCCCGATTCTGGAGGATGAAACCTACGGCGAGCTGCACGTGCGCCTCTCCGAGCTCGGTGCCCTCACGCTGATCGAAGCGCTGACGCTCATCTCGATCGGCGAAGGAAAAGAGACGCCACAGGATGATTCGCGCGCGACCTACGCTCCGAAGATCAATCGCGAATCGTCGCGCATCAACTGGAGAGACAGCGCTATCGAAATCTCCCGCCAGATCCGCGCCTTCGACCCCAAGCCAGGCGCCTTCACGAAAACGCCCAAGGGTGACGTGAAAATGTTTGGCCCCAAAGTCATGGACGGCATCAAGGGAAAGCCGGGCGAAGTCCTCAAGACCACCGGGGAGCTGGTGATCGCGTGCGGCATCGACGCGCTCCGCATCACCGAGGTCCAACCGTCGGGCAAGAGCCGGATGTCGGTGCACGATTGGATCCGCGGTCACGGCACCGAGGCCGGCGACATCTACGGCGCGGCGGAGTGACTGCCCCTCCGCTGAAGGCGCCGATGGACGCGCTGCCGGTCGTCCACGCGGTCACCAACGACGAGATCATGCTTCGGCCCGGTTTCATCAGAAAGGCGATGGCCATCATGCGGGTACTCGGCGACAAGGGCGCGATCCATGTCCGATCGCAGCTCCTCGACTCACCGACTCTTTACTCGCTCACACTCGCACTGCTCGAACTACACGAGCAGACCAAATGCTGGTGCATCGTCAATGATCGCGTGGACATCGCCCTCGCCTGTGGCGTGCAGGGAGTGCAACTCACTCACAAGTCGATCGCGGTGCCCGACGTCCAGAAGATCGCGCCCGCGCTGAGGATCGGCGCCAGCGTTCACTCACCTGACGAGGCGCGCGACGCCGAGCAGGCGGGAGCGGACTGGTGCGTGGCGGGACACGTCTTCGAGACGCCCACCCACCCCGGCTTGCCGAGGCGGGAGAGCAACTTCATCCCCGACGTGGTGGCAGCGGTAGGTTTCCCGGTGATCGCGATCGGTGGCATCCGCCCGGAGCACGTTCGATCGCTCGTCCACCGCGGCGCTCACGGCATTGCCGCAATTCGCGGAATCTGGAACGATGAGAATTCCGAACTAGCCGCAAGCCGCTATCTTTCACAGGTATGAAGTTGCACCGTTTGGGCGGAGCTTTTCGTGAGCACCTTGGGTTATGAAGTTGCACCGTTTGGGCGGAGCTTTTCGTGAGCACCTTGGTACCTGAAATGCTACTCGGAGAAATTGTTTTCAGCGTTAACGGTGCCGAGCGGTGCCTCGCCGCCGGCTCGACCGTCGCTGATCTGCTCGCTTCGCTCGGCCTCGACGCGCGGGCAGTCGTAATCGAGCGCAACGGAACAATTCTGCGCGACCGCGCGTCCTTCGCGAAATTGGAGCTCGCTTCCGACGATTCAATTGAGATCGTCCATTTCGTAGGCGGAGGCTGAGCCCAGTGACCCACGCCGGTCTGATTTCTCCGATGACTCTCGCCGACCCGCAGCCGCTCACGATTGCGGGCCGCGAGTTCCGCTCGCGCCTGATGGTGGGCACGGGCAAGTACGCGTCGAACGCGCAGATGATCGAGGCAATCGAGGCGTCCGGGGCGGAGGTCGTCACGGTTGCGGTGCGTCGGGTGGATCTCGACCGGTCTAAGGATGAGGCGATCCTCCATCATCTCGATCCCGATCAGTACTTCCTGCTGGCGAACACCGCCGGCTGCTTCAATGCTGCTGACGCCATTCGCTACGCTCGTCTGGCGCGCGCCGCCGGATTCAACGAATGGGTGAAGCTCGAGGTGATCGGCGACCAGCAGACTCTGCTGCCGGACACTGCCGGTCTGCTCGAAGCAACGAAGACATTGGTTGAAGAAGGCTTCAAGGTTCTCGCCTACACCAACGAGGATCTGATCACCGCGTTGAGACTCGAGGACGCCGGAGCCGTCGCGGTGATGCCGCTCGCCTCACCGATCGGATCCGGCCTCGGAATGCTCAATCCCTACGCGATCCGCACCATCAAGCAACGTTGTACGATCCCGGTAATTGTCGACGCCGGTGTAGGTACTGCGTCCGACGCTTGCATCGTGATGGAGCAGGGCGTGGATGGAATCCTGATGAACACCGGAATTGCAGCCGCAAAGGAGCCGGTGCGCATGGCAGTCGCGATGAGGTCCGCCGTGGAAGCCGGACGCAACGCGTATCTCGCTGGCAGAATGCCCAAGCGTGAGGTCGCCGTGCCGTCTTCGCCGACGACCGGGATGCTCGGCTCATGAACGCCACCGCTACGACCACTGGCGGAGTAACCGCCGCGCGCGCGGTGTCAGCCGAAATCTGCGTCGATCTGCGTCGCGGAGAATTTCTCGATCAATCGTTCGAGAGACGCATCGGTCCGCTCGACGCGCGTGACCGCCGCTGGACGCGCGAGCTGGTGTACGGGATGCTCCGGCACCGCGCTATTATCGACGCGATTCTCTCCGAAAGAGTCCGCGGCGGTCTCGTTCGTCTCGATCCGGACGTCATAGACCTGCTGCGACTCGGCGTTTATCAGCTGCTCTACATGGGAAGTGTGCCGGCCTACGCCGCCATCGCTCAAACAGTCGAGCTCGCCAAGCGCAGACACGGACTCGGCGCGAGCAAGCTGGTCAATGCCGTGTTGCGACGCACCGATCGCGAGCGTGAGCAGCTCACTCCAGCCACGCCGCCGGACGCGATCGAAGCGCTCGCGCTCAAGTATTCGCATCCGCGTTGGTTGATAGCGCGCTGGATCGAGCGCTGGGGCGAGCAGGACACCGAGCGACTGCTGACATTGAACAACGCCGAGGCGCCGGTAGTCATCCGGCCATTTGGGATAGTGCGCGAGCAGCTCGAGGCGACGATGGAGGCGGCGGGCGTGCACGTCGCCGAGGCACCTTACGCGCGCGACAGCATCGCCATCTCGGGCGGAACAACGTTCACTGAGCTCGGTGCATTCAAGAAAGGTTTGTTCTTCGTCCAGGATCCGGCGGCGACGCTGGTGACGGAATACGCAGCTATACCCGAAGGATCGACGGTCGCCGATTTGTGCGCGGCTCCGGGCGGAAAGGCGCTGGAGCTTTCGCGCAGCGCGGGTACTGTGGTCGCCAGCGACAAATCGTTCGGACGGCTCCAGAGATTGATCGCCAATCAGCGGCGGCTGGAGAGCGCGAATCTCCTTCCCATCGTCGCCGACGCGCGAAATCCGGCGATCGCACCGGTCGATGTTGTTCTCATCGACGTGCCATGCACCGGAACGGGAACGTTCCGGCGCCATCCGGACGCGCGCTGGCGGATCAAGGTCTCCGATATCGCAGTGATGTCAGCACTGCAGAAGCAGATCATCCGCGCCGCAGCCGTGGTGGTGAAAAAGGATGGACTGCTGATCTACAGTACCTGCTCGCTCGAGCCCGAGGAGAACGACGCGCAGGTTGATGCGTTCCTCGCCGACAATCTGAATTTCGTTCTCGAGCCACCGCCGGAAGGGACGGTCGCACCGGAGCTGCTCGAAGGCGGGCGCCTGCACGTCCTTCCGCATCGTCACGGCACCGACGGAGCATTCGCCGCGCGATTGCGCAGGGTCAGCTAGATGAACTGGCGCGCGCTTCCGCGGCGTGCGTTTCCATATCTGATTGCCGCGGCGGGAGGGTTTCTCCTCTCGTACACGGCGATTTTCCTGTTCGCGTTCCCGGCGGAAGTACTGCCCGACGACGGCATCCTTCCGAATGTCGTCGGCAAAACCTACGAGGATGCCGCGGGCAGTCTGCAGAAAGCCGGATTCTCGGCGCAGCAGGGAGAATCGCGATTCCACAAATCGATCCCTGCGAACATAGTCCTCCAGCAGGATCCTCCCGCCGGGAGCAGGCAGAAGCGCGGCACCAATGTGGTGCTGGCGTTGAGTGCTGGGCAGAAGACCGCCGAAGTTCCGGTGACGACCAACATGTCACAGCAGCAGGCGCGCATCGCGATCGAGAACACCGGACTTACTCTGGGAAATGTGAGCGAGCAACTCGCGGACCAGCCGCGCGGACTCGTCATCGCGACGTCGCCGGCGGCGGGAACGCAGGTTCAGCTGCCGGGAACGGTGGACATCGTGCTCAGTAAAGGACCGGCGACGGTGCAGATGCCCGACCTGTTCGGTCGTAGTGCCGGGGAGGCTCGGTCGATGATCGAGCAGCTCGGGCTCCGTGTCGCAGGCATGTCGCGCGACACCAGCTCGCTCCAGCCTGAGAACACCGTCATTCGGCAATTGCCCGCGGCAGGTCAAACGATTTCCGCGGGCGGAGCCGTGAGTCTCACCGTCTCGCATTTTCCTCCTCCGCCATCGATCAGGATCGACACGGGAATCACCGCGCCGCCGCCATCTACATCTCCGCCGAATCGCGAATGAGCGTTCGGATCGCCCCGTCAATTCTTAGTGCGGACCTGGCGAAGCTTGCCGACGAGATCGCGATGCTCGAGGCAGGCGGAGCCGACTGGATCCACATCGATGTCATGGATGGACGCTTCGTTCCGAACCTGACCTTCGGTGCGAAAGTGATTGAATCGGTGCGGAAGCTCACCAAGCTCCCGCTGGACGTGCATCTGATGGTGGTCGAGCCCGAGAACTACTTCGACGATTTCGCCGCAGCCGGCGCGAATGGAATGTCCATTCACACCGAGGTATCCCCGCACCTGCAGCGCCAACTCAATCATATCCGTGAGCTCGGCTGTCGCGCGGGCGCGGTAGTGAACCCGGCCACTCCGTTAGCCGCAGTCAGCGAAGTCCTCACCGATCTCGACCTCTTGCTCGTGATGACGGTAAACCCTGGATTCGGCGGGCAACGCTTCATCAAAGGATCTGTCGACAAGGTTCGTCGTGCCCGACAGATGCTCGCGGAAGGCGGGAGTGAGGCGCTGCTCGAAGTCGACGGCGGCATCGATCGCAAAACCATCCGATCGGTGTGGGAGGCCGGCGCTGATACGTTCGTCGCCGGCAACGCGATCTTCGCGGCTAAGGATCCGCAGGCGGAAATCGCCGAGCTCCGCAAGCGCTGCACGGCACAGGCATGACTGGCAGGAAGCAGCTCGCCGTCGGCGCTCTCGTACTTGGCGTCGTTGCCGCCGTCGCCTTCAGCGCGACGCACTATCTCCGGCACGAGCTATTTCCCGTAGAGCTGGGTAGCAAGGCACCAAGCTTCACGGCGACTACACTCGACTCGGTGCCGAAGCAGAAGACTCTCGCCGACTACCGCGGCCAGGTGTTGATGCTCAACGTCTGGGCGACATGGTGCCTGCCGTGCAGAGTCGAGATGCCGAGCATCGAAGCATTGAACAAGGCATACGGTCCGAAGGGACTGAAGATCGTCGCCGTCAGCATCGACGATCCCGGCACCGAGCCTGCCATTCGCGCCTTCGCGCAGCAATACGGGCTCACCTTCGAGATACTGCACGACGCCCAGGGAAAAATCACCGAAGCGTACGACATCACCGGTTATCCCGAGACGTTCATCGTCGGCAAGGACGGTGTGATCCGCAAAAAGCTGATGAGCGCGACCGACTGGAACTCCCCCGACGCGCGCGCACTCGTCGACAGACTGCTCACCGAGCGCACCGAATGAGAACGGGGGAGCGGGATGCGGGATGCGGGAAGCGGTGACACGGATTCTGGGGATTGAGACCTCGTGCGACGAGACGTCGGCGGCGGTCCTCCAAGGAAGCGGCGACGATGTCACGCAGAAGTCGCTGGTGATCCTGTCGCAGGATGTGCATCGGGTTTTCGGCGGTGTAGTTCCGGAGATCGCGTCGCGGGCGCATCTCACCAGCATCGTGCCGGTTGTCGACCGCGCGCTGGGCGAAGCCGGCAGCTCCCTCGATGACCTCGATGCAATCGCCGTCACCAACACTCCCGGATTGGTCGGCGCGCTGCTGGTGGGCGTGAGCTATGGCAAGGCGCTCGCGTTCTCGCGTGGCATTCCATTGCTCGGCGTTCATCACATGGAGGGTCATCTCTTCGCCGCTGCGCTCGAGCATCGCGACGCCGTCCCTCCCTTTACCGCGCTCCTCATTTCCGGTGGGCACACGCTGCTGCTCGACGTCGAAGCCTGGGGCAGGTACAGACTGCTCGGCGGCACCCGCGACGACGCGGCGGGCGAAGCCTTCGACAAAGTCGCTAAGCTGCTCGGCCTTCCCTACCCAGGCGGCAGATACATCGAGCAGCTCGCTGCCACCGGCGATCAGAAGCGATTCAAGTTCGCGCGCCCGATGCTGCGTCGGAATTCACAGCCTGGGGACGACGATTATTACGCGTTTTCGTTCAGCGGACTCAAGACGGCCGTGCTCAACGCCGTGCGCGATTCGAAGCAGCTGGAGTCGGACAAAGCGGACATCGCGCGCGGGTTCCAGGATTCACTCATCGACACCCTCGTGGAGAAAGCGGCGCGCGGGGCTCTGCGCTTTTCCCGCCAGCGAGTGGTGCTCGGCGGCGGAGTCGCGTGTAATCGCACCCTCGCCGCGGCGATGAGAGCCAGACTCGAGCCGGAAGGGATAACGGTCTTCACGCCCTCTCCTCGGCTCGCCACCGATAACGCCGCGATGATCGCGCGGGCCGGATTCTTCCGTTTCGAGAACGGCGAGCGTGCCGGACTCGATCTCAATGCATACGCCAGCAGCCCTATCCCGGGACTGGTCGCAGCCTAAATTCATCCGCATGCTAACGATCTTTGCTTCAGTAGTTCACGAGCCACTCTCATATAACGTCGGCCCGCTCCAGCTCACCGGCTTTGGTCTCGCCGTTCTTCTGGCCTTCGTGGAGGCGCAGATCATTGCGCAACGGGAGCTCGCCCGGCGTGGTCACGACCCCGAGCCGATCGGCGATCTCATTTTCGCCGCTGTGATCGGAGGACTGCTCGGCGGCAAGACTTACTACGCGATTCTGATGCGCGATCCGAGCGCGATGCTGAGCAGAGCGGGTTTTGTTTTCTGGGGTGGGCTGATGGGTGGAATCCTCGTCACCTATCTCGTGATCAGAAAGAAACGGCTCTCCTTCACGCGAATCAGCGATGTCGGCGGTCCGGCGATCGCCGCGGCTTATTCACTCGGTAGAACGGGATGCTGGGCAGTGGGCGACGATTACGGCCGGCCGTTCAACGGCTTCGGCGCGGTGAGCTTTCCGCATGGCGCACCGCCTTCGACGGTGGCGAACATGACAGACCTGTTCCATATCCCGGCCCCGCCGGGATCGCTGCCGAACCAGGTGCTGTCCGTCTATCCGACGCAGTTGTACGAAGTCGCGCTGGGTTTCGTGATGTTCCTCATCCTCTGGCGTCTCCGCGATCACAAGCACGCCGAGGGTTGGCTCTTCGGTTTGTATTGTGTGATGGCGGGGGTCGAGAGGTTCATCATCGAGTTCGTGCGGGCCAAGGACGATCGCTTTTTGTTCGGAACGTTCACTGGAGCGCAGGTGATCGCAATCTGCTTCGCCGTTGGCGGCGCAGTCTGGATGTACCTGCGCTGGAATCCCAAAACCGATGCTCCTGGGATCTACGCCGAGAGTCGACCGGTCGCTGCGTAGCCACCGGCGCGGCGTCGCGTTTTTATGCGTCGCGGCGTTGTTCGCGGTGGTGAGCTGCGCCACGGTGGATACAGCCGTGACGGCGGAGCCGGGAAGTGAGTTCGCGCTCGCGCTAGGCAAGACCGCCACGATCAGCGGAACCGGTACACGCATGACCTTCCGCCAGGTGAGCGACGATTCACGCTGCCCGGTCGACGTGCAATGTGTCTGGGCCGGCGACGCGAAGATCGAGCTTGTCGTATCGAGGAGCGGTTCCCAGGATGATGCGAAGATCCTGAGTCTCGCGCCGCCCAACAACGAAACTAGCTCGGGCGATCTTCGTATTCGATTTGTAGGGCTCGCTCCGGCTCCGCGATCGACAGAAGATCGTGCCCAGCGGAAGTACGTCGCCCACCTGGTGGTAAACCGCGGTTAAGGTGCAGGCGTCATGAGACGTCCGAAACTGAATTCAGCAGCTCTCGTCGAATCCGCCAGAGTCGGGGCGGACTCGCTGCGCACCAACCCGATGCGAACGACGCTGTCCACCACCGGTGTGATCATCGGCGTCGCTTCCCTCGTCGCTGCGTTTTCGATCACCGACGGTGTGGATCTCTGGGCGAGAGCGCTGATCGCGCGTGAGAGCAGCGTTCAGGATGTGCAGATAACCCCGCGCACCAGCACTGTCGTCGCCGGCCGCACCGTACCGATCAGTGGTTATCCGGTGTTGACCAGTGAAGACGCCGAGCGCGCCAAGAGTGAGGTGCCCGGAGTCGCACAGTACGCGCTGACCTTAACCGGAAACGCATCGGTTGAATACGGAGATCGGCGGGCGACAGCGTTATTGGTGCTGAGCACCGCCAGCCTCGCCGATTTCACCACCATCGACATTCTTGCCGGCCGATTTTTCACGCCGACCGAAGTCCTACATTCCGCGCCGGTGATCGTCCTTGGCCATCGTCTGGCCGAGGAGCTCGCGGGCAGTCGTGACGCGCTGTGGCTGCTCGGCCGCGCGATAAAGGTGGCCGGACGTCCGCGCGAAGTCGTGGGCGTGCTGGCGCCGCCCAAGGTTGGACCCGAGCCCGACCTCGCCGCGTTCGCGCCGTTACGCGGAGGTGAGTCGCTGCTCGAGCCATCGGGCCAGTCGCGTTTGCCGACGCTGCGACTCAAGGCAAACAGCATCGAGGCAGTGGACTCTCTACGCGCGCAGACGGTGAACTGGTTGGCGGAGCGTTACGGCTCGCGCGTCGAGAAGCTCAATGTCGAGGTCGGAACGGAGCGACTGGAGAACACGCGTCAGGCTATGCTGCTCACCAAGCTGATTCTGGGATTGCTGGCCGGCCTCATCCTCGCCGTCGGTGGCATTGGGATAATGAACGTGCTCCTCGCCGCTGTGGCCGAGCGAACGCGGGAGATCGGAATTCGGAAAGCGGTCGGTGCGCGACGGGCTGACATCCAGACTCAGTTCATGGTCGAGTCTGTCACCGTGACCGGAGCGGGGAGCGCGATCGGATTCGTGGTGGGGGTTATTCTTGCGCAGGGAGCGACGGCCGCGTTCCGGTACATCGCTCACGCTCCGATTTATCCTGTGATGCACTTGAGTACCGGACTGATCGCGGCGGGGTCGGCGATCGCGGTTGGGTTGATATTCGGTACTTATCCCGCTCGGCGGGCCGCGGAATTGGCGCCCGTTGAGGCTATCGCGCGCGAATGAACTGCTCAGCGTTTAGCGGGTAGCGGGTAGCTTGTCGTGTTCTTTTGCAGTTAATCTCGAGATGGCGCGAACAGCCAATCCCCGAATAGCCGCGGCAACAGGCTGAACCTCGGTGATGTTGATCGACAAACCGCTCAACGTAATCGACGGAATTTCGAGAGACACCGTGGCCCCGGGCGAGTCGTTCAGCGTGAACTCATCGAGAGCAATCGATCCCTGCGATGTGAATGTAGAGAACGTGCACGTCCCGCTCTTGGCGTACGGCGGCAGCGGAACGTTGCAGCTCTGGCTGCCAGGAGTAACCTGGGTTGTGAGGCTGCCCGACTCCGAGCCGAAGAGTTTGTCCTGTCCCTCGACGTAGATCGCGATCGCCGGAAAGTCCTGCGCAAAATCGAAATTGCTGGTGCCGACGTCGGTTGCGAGGAGGATCAGCTTGTCAGGCGCCTGGCTGGCGGAGCGAGTCTGCCAGAGCAGAATCGCCACTCCGAGCGACGGCGGCGTGCAGACACCCGGCATTGGTGGGAACTGGGGATCGACGAACACGTTCTCCTCGCAGGTACCGGCGGGAAAACTCTCGCGCAATCCAAGGGCGTACATGCCCTGCGACGCGCCATCGATAGTCACGTTGACTTTGGCGAGCGACGGGGCGATGGCATCGAAGACCGCGTTCGCCTCTGCTTCTGTTGGTGTCGCTCCGCCAATCTGATTCAAGCCGATCGACAGGCTGTGCAAAGCCGAAGCGGCGTCGAGCGACGTCGGACCGGTCGAATCACTGCCGCAGGCCGACATGACAATCGTCGCAACCGCGAGCAGCACGGGAGCAATACGCACTATTGGAAATCGCAATCAATTCACCAGAGCTAGGGTAGACGGGAACTACCGGGACCGCGAGCACATCGCGGTCTCCAACTCTAACAGGAAAGCGGCGGACGGAACAGATGTTCGCATGCCCGGCTCGCTCAGTTGATTGTCGAGGCCTGCTCCTTCAGCAGCCGAAGCGCAAGGTCGATGCTGCGTCGGTGCGTGCGGAACCCGAGCACCGCCAGCCGAATGACAAACTTTCCGTCGAGCATTGTCGACGACAGGAAGATGCGGCCGTCGCTGCGCAGCGCATCGACGATCTCGCGGTTGATGTCGTTGACGCGTTCCGGATCCGCACCTGGAGGATTCCACCGGAAAGTAACGATCGACAAGTCAGGTGACGGACCAGTCTCGAACCCGAGCTGCTGAATCTCGTCGTAGAAGTATCTGGCAAGCAGGAGTTTTTCCTCGAGCGCGGCCCGAAACGGCTTCAGTCCGACGAGAATCAGCGGCAGCCACATCCGCAGCCCGCGAAAATGCTTCGTCAGCTCGGGCGATACGTCGGCGGGCGAGAGAACTCCGGATTCGCGCACAGCGTCCTGCATGTAATTACCCGAGTAACTGTTGCTGGCTTCGAGGAGCTTGGCATCGCGGACGATCACGATGCCAGAGCCCCAGGGGATGAACAGTCCCTTGTGCGGATCCAGAATCGCCGAGTCCGACCGCTCGATCCCACGCATCATCTGGCGCCCGTGATCCGTGAGTAGAAAGAAGCCGCCATAGGCCGCATCCACGTGAAACCAGCACTCCTCGCGTTGCGCGATCGTCGCGATATCGTCGAGCGGGTCCACCGCGCCCGTGTCGGTCGCGCCCGCGGCCGCCGCAACGAGCCACGGTTTCAATCCGGCGGCGCGATCGGCGCGAATGGCTTGCTCGAGTTCATCGGTGCGCATCCGGTACCGCTCATCGAGTGATACGTAGCGAATCTGCGCGTCGGCCAGTCCGGCGATTCGCAGCGCCTTCTGAATGGAATGATGCGCCTGAGCGCTGAGATAGACGACGGCGCGCGCGTAGTCGCCGCTCTTCAGGCCGTGTGCGTCGCGGGCGGTCGTAATGGCGATCAGGTTCGCGATGCTTCCGCCCGAAGCGATGTTTCCAGCGGCTGTCGCAGGATAGCCCGCGAGATCCGCGACCCAGCGAATGAGCATGTTCTCCATCCGCACCGCACCGGGGCCTGCGAAGAACACTCCCGCGTACTTATCGCTTACAGCGGCGAGATAATCCCCAAGAGCGGATTGATAAAGTCCGCCGCCGGGGATGTAGGCGAGATATCCGGGCGACGCGGGATGTCCACCGGGACCGACCACCTCGCGCTCGAGCACACTCAGCGCGGTGCGCGGATCGACCGCATTCTCTGAGATCTGAAAGTCGAGCAGGCCACTGCCTTTCGAGTCACTCTCGACAAACGCGCGCTGATGCTCGATTCCCCGCAGAAATCGCTCGGCGGCCGCAAAAACCAGCGCCCGAAGTTTCTTGCGCCGGTTTCCTCCCGGATCGAGCGGCGCCGACGCGCGCTCCAACTGACGCAACCTCGCGAGCCGCTCTTCTCGTTCCGCGAGTTCGGTATCGCTTGCCGACGTGGTCATGTGCTAACCGTCCCTGCGTTTGCAGCGGATGGCGACCAGCGAAACGCAAAGGACTGTCCCAACGCTAGCAGCTGACGGCGCCCAGCGTTCAGCGGGTAGCGGGTGGCTTGCCCGTAATCTGTTGCCGTTCAACAGCTGCGCACAGAAACTCAAGATGAATGATCATGGACCATCCGCCACCCCGCCGCCGTCCGAACCCAGATCGTGGAGAACCACCCCGTCCGATCGGGCCGCCCCCCACCAGTGAGAATGTACTGGCCAGTCGCAATCGCCTGATCAGGCCCGATCGGCCGAATGTCGAGGTGATCGTAGCTGAGCACCTGCAGCGGTTTCCCCGTCCGCCAGAATCCAGCTTTCATCTGACCTTCAATGCCAGTGACCCCGTGCACCAACCCCGTCGAGCCCATCGCCGTCGCAGTATCGACGTACGCCGAGAGATAAACCGGCAGCTCGCCGCGATTCCATCCCGCCGCCGTCGTATCGAAAACAGCCTTGATCGCGGCAGCGTCGCTCACGGGCTGAAATCCGGAATTCGCGCGCATCTGTCCCGCGCAGGCGATCGCACTCAAACTCGCCGCACACAGAAAAAGTCTTCGCATTATCTCGACTCCGGTTGATGTTCTGGGACAAGTCTGAGACCCGTACCCCAGGGATCCGTGAGAATCCAGTCGCTACCGTCCTGCTTCACAGGGTAGCCTGCTGCCTTGACACTTCTCGCCGCACTCTCGGCGTCTTCCGACGTCGGAACCACGATCTCCCACTCCAGCAGGCGCGCATCCGCATCGGTCGCCGGCGGTGCGCCTCGCGCCCAGGTGTTCGTGCCGAGGTGGTGATGATATCCACCGGCCGACATGAACAGCGCGCCCGGATAACTCCATACCACTTTGTCGAATCCAAGTGCGTCATGATAGAACGCCGCTGCCTGGTCGATGTCATCGACGTAAAGATGAACGTGGCCCAGCACCGTGCCCGCCGGCATTCCAGTCCAGCGCTCGCCCCGCGCTTCCTTGAGCAGATCCTCGACGTCGAGGGAGTCGGTCGTCATGTACAGCTGCCGCTCGTCGTATCGCCACGCACCGCGCGGACGATCAGCGTAGACCTCGATGCCCAGCCCATCGGGATCGGTGAGGTACACGGCTTCGCTCACGAAGTGATCGGACATTCCCGCGTAAGCGCCGATCTCTCCCAGATGTGCGACGAATCTTCCGAGCGAAGCGCGATCCGGCAGCAATATCGCGAAGTGATACAACCCCAATAATCCGCGGCGAGGAACCGGCCGGGCGGTGCGAAGGTGGCGGAGATGAACTATCTCACGATTTTCCCCATGCGGTCCGAGCGAAGCAGAGTCCTCGGCCCGGCTGATCACGCGCATCCCGAGAACTTTCCCGTAGAACGAAATCGACCGGTCGAGATCAGCGACCTGGAGCCGCACTCTGCCGAGTCTGGTGGATTCGGGAAGCCGGTATCCACCCGGACGGATACCGTGTTCAGCAGCCATTAGGCGGCGCCTTCCGCCGCTCGGCCGGGCCAGAACGTTTTCACCGTCGCGAATACGAGAAGCAGGATGAGAATCCCCTGCGCCGTCAGAGTCTCGACGCTCGGATAGATTCCCATCGCGTCGACGTGCGGCCCGCCAGGAATCACCGTGATGCGCATGATGTTCCCCTCCTGCAACTCACGAACCCCTTTCCCCATGAACACGAAGGCCATGTAGTAGAGCAGAAAACTGGTAACCGTGAAGAACGGGCGCATCGGTATCCGCACGCCATAGCGATAAAACAGTGTGAAGATCACCGCGAGCACCGCGAACCCGGCGATGATGCCGAGTGCCAGCGGAAGTCCGACGTTGGGCCCTTCGTTGAACAGTGCCTGGTAGAAGAGCGCGGTCTCCGCGCCTTCGCGGTACACCGCAAGAAATGCGACGAGCGCCAGCGCTTTACCACCGCCATGCTGCAGCGCCGAATTCACTTTCTCGCGGATGAATCTCTGCCACTTGGCCGCCTCGACCTTGGAGATCAGCCAGTAGCTCACCGAGAAGAGCACAACCACCGCCACGAGCATCGTCACCGCCTCGACTATTTCTCGGCTGGCTGGCATCGCTGCGAGGAGCGTCTTGAGAACAACGGCGGTAAGCAAACTTGCGACGACTCCGAGAACGATTCCAACCCAGATGGAGCGAAGTCGCTCGCGATGGCCGGTCTTGAGGAGAAAGGCAACGACGGCGCCAATGACCAGAATCGCTTCGAATCCTTCGCGGAGAATGATCAGGAAAGATTGGAAGAACGCTTCCCAGTTTCCCGACGGGCTCTGGGTGAGATCGATCACCGAGGGCAGTCCATCGGCGATGGCGTCGCGCGATTCCTTGGCGCTGTTGATATCGCTCCGCTTCACGGCACCTTTGAAATCGGCAAAGTGTCGTTCCATGGTGGCGACGAGACCCGGCTTTTTGGCGCGCGCCGAAGTCTCGAGCGGCTCGAAGGCGATGTATGCGTCGAAGGCGCGATCGCCGGCTTCGGCGTTCTTGCCATTGCGCGCGAAATCGAGCGCGCTGTCGAGGAGTGCCATGATCACCGGCGAGGCAGTATCGCCGGGAATCGCGGTAGCATCAGCGCGGGCTACCGGCAGCACCATTGGCTCGCCGCGCAACGAGTAGATGTAGTTGATGACGTTCCACCGCTGCTGCGGAGTCAACGGTCCCGCGAAAGGTGGCATCGCCGTACCGCGCACGCCGACAGAAATGACGTTGTAGGCGAGCGTCGGTGTCAGCTCGGGTGTCAGACGCTTCGCTCCGATTCCTGGGGGCGCTGTGCTCAGAGTGTGGGCCGATGGTCCATCACCCTCACCCGCGACGCCGTGACACGACGCGCAGTTGTTCGAGAAGAGCTGGTGTCCCTCGTCGATGCTGAGCGGACCCTTGGGCAGATCCATTGCCCCGGCCGTTCCGAGCGAGGCTGCGAATAACCGGTGCAGCTCGCGCACCTTCGAAGGCGGCTGCTTGAGCGTTACCGCGTTGGCCAGACTATCGAGAATCGATCTGGTGGTCGGCGCTTCGTACCCGCTCAGCCGGCCCGCGACCTGTTTCGCATCTACAAGAAAGCCGGAGGTCTCGTCGAATTCATCTTTCGAAATGAGCTTGCCGGTCTCGTCGACCGCTTTGGCGTACTCTTCGACGGCGACACCGACGATGCTCGAGAGACGTTTTGCTGGATTTTCCTGGGCGGCCAGCGGGGTGGCCGCGATGAGCGAGAGGACTGCAACACCGATCCCCCGCATAAGTCGACAATTCATTGCCGAGTGAATCTATCTGGAATACACATGGAAGCAATTGGCGTCACGCGCCAAAACGGACGGCTAAACCGCACCGTCGCTGATCGCCGCGCGTACGCCGGTCCTCTTTTCGAAGTCGTCCACGAACGCCGATAGCCGGCGGTTGTTGAACAAGCCTCTTGGCAGTCCCAGCGCTTCGATAGCCCGTTCGATTGTCTCCGGCTGTCCTTCCACCTCTACCAGAGTGTCCATTCGCGGGTAGACCTCGAACCGCACCGTTGCTCCATCGATCTGGTACTGGGCTATCTCACGGTCGATCTCTGACGTCAGCCCAAAGCCCAGGCGAAGGAGGATCTGCTCCAGTGAATCGAAGTCTTCGACGGGCGTGGTGATTTCTTCGCGCACCTTGTAGACATCGCGGAACTCAGTCGGCCCCTTCCAGTCGAGATAAGTTTTCGTCGACGAGCTGCTGTGATACCGTCGCACACGCAGTACTTCATCACGCGACCCCAGCTCGCCAGACGGGAAATCGTAGCGGCGATCCGAGATCTTTCCCTCGAACGACAGCGATCCACCAGCTTCCTCGATCTTCCTTCTTCGCTCGGCGAGGTCGTCGACCACCGCCTTGAGCTCCACCTCACGCATCGAGGATCGTCTCGAGTACCTGCTGGGTGTTTTTGAGTGAAGGGAAGGCGGCGTACGGATTGTGGGCAAGCAGCTGTTCGACGGTGTAGTGGCCGCTTGCGACGCCAATCGATCTTGCGCCAATGGACCGGCCGCACTCGATGTCAGCGGGAGTGTCGCCGATCACGACCAGCCGCTCGCCGGCGATATCCAGGCCGAGAGTCTCCCCCGCTCTCCTTTGCGCGATCGCCGGAAGCTCCGGCCGGTGCTCGTGGTCCGATCCGAACGCGTTGACGCGAAAGCGGTCAGGATCGATGCCGGCCATCGTCAGCTTGATGCGCGCGCCAGGCTCGACGTTGCCCGTCAGCAGGCCGAGGATCACATCGTCGCGCTTCTCGAGCGCAGCGAGAATGTCCACGACTCCCTCCAGTGGACGGACGTTGAACTTTCCGCTTTTCGCGCCTTCGCGCAGACCTTCCAGGTACAGATCCAGCAGGTTCTGCATCCGCGAATCGATGTGCTCATCGGTGTGTCCCTCGAGACGCATCACGTCGCGAACGATCTGCTTGTCGGTTTTGCCGTCATACCGGTACGAAGGATTGCCGGGCGACCCGAAGACCTTGTCCAGCGCGCGCTGCATCGCCGCGCGGCCCATTCCGCCGGAGTTGAGTAGCGTGCCGTCGATGTCGAAAAGAACGAGCCGCATCTTAAACACCCCGCGAACGCAGGGACGGCGTGCGCAGCTTCATGCCCTGGTGAGGAAAACGCCCGCGATGATAGTCGTCGCGCCGACTCCCTGGAAGACCGTGGGAATCTCACCGATGACCGCCCACGCAACGAGGAGCGCGACAATGGGCTGCAGATTCGCGTAAACCGCCGTTCGCGTTGGTCCGAGTATGCGAAGGCCTCGATACCAGAAGATGTACGCCACGCCCATCGATAGGACACTCGAGTAAAGCAAGGCGATCCAGGCACCCGCGCCGATCATCGACCAATCGATGCGCGCGATCGATGGCGCAGATGCGATCAGCAGCGGCACCGCGCCTCCGACCATAGTGACCGCCGAAAGCCGCCAGACATCGATGCGCGTCGTGTATGGTTGCAGCAGGATGGTATAAAAACTCCAGCACAATACTCCGAAGAACACCAGAACCGATCCAAGAAGAGTCGGCTCGCCGTTGCCGGGCTGGGCGCTTCCGAACATGACCAGACCGACTCCAGCCACCGATAACCCGATGCCGAGCAGCGTTCTTGTTCGTACGCGCTCCATGCCTCTTGCTCTGGCAATGAGCGCGATGAACGCGGGTGCGGCAGCGATGATGAGCGCCGCATTGCCGGCCCGGGTGCGCGCTACGCCGTGTACGAAGAAAAGCTGATACAGCCCGTTCCCAAGAAATCCAAACACCAGCAGATGAACAATGTCCGCGCGCGTAAGAGACGCGAAGGCGGACCTCCCCGATTCCCGTTCACCGGTTCCGTCAGTCGCCCCCTTTCGCATCAGAGCGAAGATCACCAGGAATAACGCAGCGGTTCCCACTCGCATTCCCGTGAATGCAACCGGCGGAAAGATGTGCGTCGCATACTTCACCACCACGAAATTGATTCCCCAGATCACCGCCATGATGAAGAGGAGAACGTCCGTCACACCAAACGCCGGATGAGCACGCGGGTCTGCGATGGTGCGGGGCTGCACGACTGATTCTGTCATCGACGAAAGCTAGCCGGGCGAGGTACGACGCGGCTACTTTGACGTGATGCACATCTCATTCGCCGTTTTCGCCGACGCCGCCAACCTTTCGCAGGAAGGAAAGCTCAATGTACTCGGCGTTTTCGACGCGGTTCAGGTCGCGGGCCTGCCGACGATTCACCCGCGCACGCACTTCGTGGTGCGACTCAAAGCGAACGGCGACGACGTAGGCACACACAGCCTCAGCTTCCGCTGGCTGAGTCCGATCGAGGAAGAGCTCTGGTCGTCCTCGGGCGAAATGAATGTCGCGCCTGCTCCGAATCCCGTGTTCGAGGTCGATCTCCCGATCATCGCGGTAGTCGATCTGCCGCTCAACGTCGTCGGTCAGTACACGATGCAGGTCACTCTCGACGGCCAGCCTACCGCCGCCGCTCGACTATTCGTGAATGGCCCTCAGCATCCAATGGTGAGCGGCAGTCCGAACACGATGGTCAGCTAGCAGCGCGTCGAGCTGATCCTCAGTTCATGGATTGGCGGAGCTCCACCATCATCTGATCCATCGCGGTCACCTGGATCAGTCCCAGGCGCGGATAGTCGAAATCCACGATGATGTAAACCGCGACAGTCACCACTGCCGCAAAGCCAAAGCGGTGCATCCGGTTGGCGACTTTCCTATCCGATGCGCCGTAGCCCGCGAACATCGCCGCCACCAATGCGATCATTGCGAACATGATATAAATGGCCAGTGGCGGATGAATCTGAATCGCCGCCGTCCTCGTCCTGGTGATCTCGATCATCGAGTTCAATGCCGGCAGCAGTAGCGTAAACGCGGGTGTGTTCCGAGTCTCAACCGCACCAGCGACAGATGTCGACCAGATCTGCTGTTGCAGAGACCTCGCCTGCGCCGACGCCGCGGCGACGGCTTTCATATCCGGTACAGCGCGATAGGTCTCGATTCGGGCGTCGACATATTTGCGAAACAGATCCTTGACCTGCACCTGCCTCGCCTCCGGAAGAAGATCGAGGCGGAGCCACGCCGTTCCGATCGCGTTCGTTTCCTGGACAACGAGATTACGTCGCACATCGAATCGTGCGCCGGCTCCGGAGAACGTGAACCCAAGTAGCAGCCCAAGCAGTGTGACCACGGCGGCTTCTGCCGCGCCCCCGCTGAGTTTGCCTTCGGGATCGCGCTGCCGGTCTCGCGTTCCCAGCCGTCCGCCGACGGCTTGCATGGCGAGCATCCCGCCGAACAGCACGACAACAATCAGAAGAGTCGACTCCGCAAACTGCGCTATCATGTGCCGCCCTCGAGGGAAAATCGGAGGGCGACCGCCCTCGCATCACCCGGAGTCTAAGCGCGACCGTGCAGGGAGTCAGTCGGTCTTTGGTTCAGGTCGCGGACAGCGGATAGCGATGCCGCACGAACTGTCTCGTCGCTTGCAGCTGATGGCGTCCAGCGTGTAGCGGACCGCGGGTACCTTGCCCTGGCAGTTCCTCAGTCCTAAAGGACTCTCCTGCCAAACCGAAACCGTTTAAGCAGCAGCGAGGTGTATTCATCTCCCGCCTGAAGATCGTCCACCGCGTAGCCTCCGCGACCCAATGCGAGATGCACCACTCTCATGCCCCCGAGCGAGATGGCGACGTGCGTGATCTTTCCCTCCGGCTCATCGGAGAAAAACAGAAGATCCGCGGGCCGCAGCTCTTTCATCGATGGCACCGGCTCGCCCGTCATCGCCTGCATCCACGCATCGCGCGGAACTCTCACGCCGTGTAGCTGAAAAGAGCTGGAGACGAGGCCCGAGCAATCGCACCCCCACGGCGTCACCCCGCCCCACTCGTACGATGTCCCTTCAAAGAAAGTCATCGCCGATGCGGTGATCGAATCAGCGTTTGAAGGAAACGAGTGGCGCCGTTCGTCGAGTGCCATCGCCAATCCACCGACGCGATCCTGTCCCGCCGTGATCAGAGCGCCGAGCGGAAGCTTGCGCGTCGCACCGTGCTCGTCCCGGACGGTGCAGCCCAGAGACAACGGACGCGGATCGTTCCAGCCGGTTTGGGTTAGCGGAGGCGCCGGCTCGGGCATCGTGACCACGTAGCCCTGATGAATCCACCCGGCGTAGCCATCGGCGCCTTTCACATGAAGCCACAGACCGTTTCGCTCGACGACCTGCGAGATGTGGCCGTGGAGAAGCTGCGAGACCTGCGTGGTTTTCACATCGGGCTCGCACAGCATCGGTGCGATCGCCGCGATGGCGGTGACGCTCTCGCTCAATGCTCCGGCCAGTCTACCTTCGCCGGCTCCGGTGTCAGTGGCGGTTCTGGACGTTTCGCTCGGCATGACTTGCAGAGAGTGACTCCACGAAAGTTGCAAATGATGCAGACGAAGGTTCCGCAATCGGTGCACGGGTAGCCTTCGGACGCACGCTCCTCGTTACCGCAGGAGCGGCACATCATCAGATCCTTCTCGCGCAGATTCTTCGCCATTCGTCCGGCAGGTGGTTGAGCTTCGGGTGAAACCCTCAAGGTTACTTGACGAGTCAATCGGATTTTAGAAACGCCAATTCCGGAATAGGTCGAAGCCGACCTGAGAAGGAGTCTGCGTCGGAATGAAGGTCTGGGTCGGGTCCTTCACACACTTCGTATTGCTCGATCCGGGCTCGATCGCGGCCTGCGCGCTGTACATCGAATTGATTCTGTATTCCAGCTGGAGACCCAGATTCTCCTTGAACGAGCTGGTGTTCACGAAGCAAAGTCCGGTGGTCAGACCGAGGAACCATCTGCTGCCGATCTGCTTCCCGAGCACTGCGCGGGTGTTGAGCAGGCCGTAGTAGGACGGGTTGGCGGTGGCATCGCCTGCCGTTCCCGGTCCGGCCGTCTGTAAATCGACGTAGTCAAGAATGCTACTCGGTAGCGCTCTGGTAAAAATGTTCGCAACCGTGCGCACTCCCATCGCGCTCAGCTGACCGCTGGTGTTGTCGAGACCGACCGCGGGTTCCCCAGTCACCAGATAACTGAGCAAATCGCTTTCGGAGAGCGGCAGGTTGTCGGGATTCCTGAGCGTCAGCTCCGGTTGCGCGAGTGATCCGCGTATGTCCACCTCCACCCGCACGTCGCGCCCGTTCGCACTTCCGCCGCGCGGTTGCCTCACCGTATGGATCGCCGCGATGTCGAGGAATGGATTGAGATCGGGCGTCCCGACAAATACCAGAGTTCCGCTCTGAACGTCGAACGTCGGCTGCACAAAAGGATCGACGAGGTTGAGACGATACGTCCCCTTGTCGGCGCTCAGCGTTCCTTGCAACGCCAGCACCGGCGGCTGCCCCGGATTGGACGGCGTCATCTCCACACTCAGCGCGCCACCGAGTTTGATGTTCGCTTCCGACGAGCGCAGCCACACGTCGGGACCCATCTGGACCGCTACGTTCTCCAGCCGGAGATTGCGCGCGACTGCCTTCGGCGCCCGCGGCATCACTTCACGATTCTGCGACAATATCGTATCGACGACGCTCTGGAACTCTGGATCGTTGAGGTCGATGACTTTCTTCTTTATCACTTCCGGGATGTAGATCGATCCGCGCTCGACGCGCACGGTTCCGCGCATCACCGCATCCTGCGTCGATCCACTCAGCGTGACCGCCGGGCCGGTGGATATATCAAGTGCAGCAAGTCCCGGCTTGTCGATGGCGTGGAAGTTCGACGCGTTGGCCGTGATCGAGAACGACGGATTGTCGTAGTGTTCGAAGCTCACCGTGCCGGTCACGCTCGCCGAACCACGACGATCCTTCGTCGTCTCCGCTGACAACTGGTTGATGTGCACCGTATCGCCGGCCAGCGCGATGTCGGCACGGATGCGATTGAATCGCGTTCCCAGGTTGGAGAATGCAGCGGTTCCGTCGGCGATCGATATCTGCCCGAACAGTTGCGGCTGCTTGATTGGTCCGCGGACATCGACATCAGCGACGATCGCCCCGCGTGCATCCACCAGACCAGGCACGAACGCACGGAACAGCCGCATGTCGACGCTGTCGGTTCGAACGTGTCCACGCACCGAGTCACCGGTGAAGCGAACGTTCTGAATAATCAGCTTGGCTTTGCTGCTGTGTTGCAGAGTCAACGAGTCCAGCGCCAGAAAGCCCTTCGAGAAAGCGGCCCGGCTTGGTGACTCGAGTCGATATCGATTGTCCGGATCGACCAGGACCGACGCGGTATCGAGCCTTACTATGGTAGTGTCCTTGCTGCGGGTGAGATTCCCCGCCAGGTCCGTCTGTACTCCGCTCTGGCTCAGCAGCGATGCGCTGAAATGGCCTTCGGTCGGCGACGCCAACGCAACCGACGCGCGGATGCTGCTGAAGCCAACCGGCCCGAGTCCAACTGTATCCGCGCCGAATATGAACGACCCTGTCGCCTGCTTGGTCAGATCCGCAAGCAGGATGGTGCCGCGGATACTCTCGACGCTTCTCGTTCCGAACCGGATGTCATTGGCGCGCACAAATCCGTTGAGTCCGAGATGCTCCATGGTACCCGTAAGCGTCCCCGTGAGCTCTCCACTCCCGCGCAGTGAATCGAGCGCCGCAGTGCCGGCGAGCGAAGGAACGACCGCGCGCAGCCGCGAAAGCGAATCCATCACCGCCGAGAATTTGAGAGAGCCGCTGTGGCTGCCCTCGAGCGCAAAAGTTCCCGAGGCGTGCGCAGTCAATCCGTTCGCGTTGAGCGCAAGCGTATCGACGGTCGCCATGCCATTCGTGAAGTGCACCCGTGCGACTGAAGGGTCCACGCGAAATCCGGCGAGCGTCGATTTCTCGATCGACGCGACGGCGCGTCCGGTGAGCGTCGGCAGGTCCGTGCCCCGCAGATCGAGATCGTACTGGCCCGTCAGCTGAGTGTGCGGCAGCTGAGGGTTGTCCGTCAGCGTTCGCAGATCGAGCGCGGTCGAAGTCACTCGGCCCCGCGCGGCGTACTCTTCTGGATCCGCGTCGATCAATCCGTTGAACCCAAATGTGCCGGCCGGTCCAGTGAGATTGGTGACCACCAGCAGGTTGGGCGATGTGCCTTTCACCTGCACCGGTCCCGCGTAGCTCCCGCGAAGAGGCAGCAGCGGATAGGAGTGTTGCAGCGCTGTGAACGACAGCGGTTGCGCCTGCAGCGTCATGTCGTAAGTGAGGTACTTCTCGCCCCACGTCACCCTTCCGTCACCGGTTGCGTGCGAGATCGGGAGTCCGCCGTCGTGATGGAAGAGGCTCGCGTTCCTGAATCGCACATCCAGCCACGACGAGTCGAGCGTCGCGGTGCCTGAAACTGTTCCTTTGATTTTGGGGAAGAGCGGATTCAGGTACTGCAGCGTGCGCAGGTCGAGCGTTGCGACATCGACGTTGAAAGAATGAAACGCCGTGAATGCAGGAAAGAGAATGTCTAGCTCACCCTCTCCACGCGCCTCGGTCACTGCGCCCGGTACGTGAGCGTCCTCGAAGATCAGCGCCGATTGATCGACGCGGAAGCGATTCAGCGGGCCGCCCGGCGCGTGAATCGTCCCCGTGATGTTCCCCTGCCAGTCGTACGGAAACTGCTTGCCGTTCAGCGTGCGCAGCAGGTCGAAATTCACTGGTGTCGCCTGTATGTCTACGTTCTTGACCGCCAGCACCTCTCCGCCCGTCTCGAACGTCATGTTCCCGAGCAGGCGCGAGCGGGTCGAGCGCACATCCATGTTGGAGATGATGTAGTCGAGAAATTTCGGGTTTCTCTGGCTGCGGATGTCGAGCTCCATCTTCCCGCCGCCTGTCGTCGGCAAAGTCGGATAGACCCATGCTACGTCCGCCAGCGACACTGAATCGCCAATTATGTGCAGGTAATAGCGAACCGGCAGATCGCTTCCCCACACGACGCTGCCGTGTCCCCGCCCGGTCGATCCCGGCAAATCGAAATGATCCGCGTCTACGAAAACAGAATCACCGAGATTGAGAGCCGTTCCGCTGACGTTGCGGAAATTGAATGGCGGGTCGTTTTCCGCGAAGCTGAGTTTTCTGATTCGTACCAGTCGTCCGACCGTGTCCGGATCGGCAATGCGGGCGAACCCGAGGTTCGCCTGCCCCTGGCTCCAGCGCCACGTGCGCGCGAACCCTTCACGGGTGCGACGGATTTCGTGATCGGGGCGTGTGAGCTCGTGTCTGATTGCGCTATCGAGCTTCACGCCTCGAAGCGTGTCAGACGGATGCCAGGGCAGCGTCAGCAGGACTTTCGCGTCGCGAACGACAGACGAGTCCACCACGACGTACTGCCCGAAGCCGCGCTCGTTCCTCTTCTGCTTCTCGACGCTCGCCGGGAAGATCCGACGAAAATTCCAGTCTCCGTTCTCGTGCTGCCTGAGATGCACGTACGGATGCTCGGCCTCGAGGTGACTCAACAGGATGCGCCGATCGAGCAGGTCGCGCGGATCGTAGGTGACGGTGATTGGGCCCGACGCGAAGAACACCGAGTCTTCGTCGTCGCGAATTTCCACTGAATCGATCCGCACGCCACTGACGAGCCCGCCACTCATCCGGCCGATGTAGACCTTGCCCTTCACCTTCCCCTCGAGCATCGTCGCCACCATCCGGCGTACGCGTTCCTGTCCGACGCTGGTGCGCGTCACGCCGAAAAAAACGATGACGACGATCGCCAGCAGTCCCGCCAGGATGATGGCGCTTCCAATCGCGATGCGGAGACGGCGGGTCATTCCTAGAACGCCTGTCCGATCGCGAAGCTGAAGGTGAGCTTATTCAGGAAGCGGTTGTCCTTCGCCGGCTGGAAATCGGACGGACAGAAACCCGCATCCTGCTTGATGGTCGTCACGACTCCGTCCGAATTGGTCGTGATGTGCGTCGGAATCGTATTCCCCGGCGTCACGCACACGAGCTCGCCACCTTCATTGGTCGCTTCGTAGTAAAGCGGACCGGGCGGGCGCCTGTACGGATTGTAACCGACGGCGACCCGCACTGGACCCACCGGAGAGAATGCCGTGAACTGGACCCCCGGAGTGACCTTGAGCCTTACGCGGTTCAAAGTCGTTCCGCCGCCACGATTCCAGACCTCACCAGCGTCAGTGAAGAGCGTGACCTGAAGAACATCAGGGAGAACCGGGCTGCGCAGCCGGAATTCGAGGTTGCCAACAAGGAGTGTGTTTCCACCACCGGGAACGATTCGGCGATACGCCGAGTCCACCACAGTGGTGTCTGTAACAAAGTCGTGCGGGGGAAGCACCTTGTAAGTCTGCGAGACATAGAGCAGTGAACCAAGCTCGTTCTGCGCGAACCCGCGAACGCTGGTTGGCCCACCGGCGTAGAGCCGCTCCTGCGGCGGAATGAAGTTCGTTGCTGACGTCACGCTGCGCCCGACAAAAGTTCCGCCGCGCAGACGCATCGCCAGCACGTTACCGCCGCCAAGACTGATGTAGCGCGATGCATCACCGAGGACCTTGGTGAACTGCAGTCCGCTGTCCGAGAGAATCACCGGCCCCGAAAAACGCGTCTCCAGGTGAATCGTCGATCCGCGCGTCGGTGAGAGGATGCTGTTCGACGTGTTCCGCGTGGTGCCCAGCGCCAACACCGCCAGACGCTGTGTCTGCTGCACTTTCTCGCGCTCAGTCGCATCGCAGAGATTGAACACTGCGCAGAACAGGGCCGGCTGCGCTTCGGTGCGTCCGAGGTCCATCGAGTAGCTGAGATTGACCGGCGAGCGCGTCAGCCCGCGCCAGAGCACAGACGCCACGCCTCCGATGAGAGTAGTGCGACGGTACGCGTTGTACTCCGATTGACGCTGGGTATAGACGGTAATCGTCGGGACCGTGCGCAGCCCGAGGAACAGCGGTTGCCGCAGCGTTGCCCCGAGATAATAGTTGACGCTGTCGCTGAAGACATCGTTCTTCGCCGCCGGACAAAGTCCTGGCGCGAAATCAGCCGGGCTCCCGATGCCGATCTTCGAGACCCGCCCTGTGAGATCCATTCGGCGGGCGCCGTTCAGAAAATTGTAGTCGGTGTATTCGCCGGTGATTCTCAGGCAATCGAGCGTGCCGTAACCGGCACCGACGCGCGCGGCGTGCATTGCCGCTTCGGCCAGATTCACGTGCAGAGTGACGACGGTGTCCTCGTTGCTGTCGGGCGTGATCGAGACGTGCTGGTACGCTTCCGTTTGATACACGGCGCGCTGGGCGTCGAGGATCTCGTCTTCGCGGAAAAGCTCGCCGGAGTCGAGACCCATGATCCGCCGCACGACCTTCGTCGGGATTTGCTGTTTCTTGTTGGGCATTGGCGTCACGTCTATGTCTATCTTCCCGATCGTCGTTCTCGACCCCGGCGAGACATAAATCGTGTCCCACGCCATTAACACGCTGTCATTCGCGTAGAAGCTGTTGATCGCAACGCCACGCGGGTAACCGGTGTTGTGCAGGCGTTCCTGGATGCTGTCCGCGGCAGCGTCGATCGCGTAGCGGTCGAAGCGATTGCCCTCGCGGACGGAGAGACCGCGAAGGATTCTCTTTCCTCCGGCGACCGAGTCCAGCCCGCTCACAACAAAAGACCTCAAGACAGTCGGCGGCCCCTCGTTGATTTTGAAAGTCACGGCGACCGCGCCGGGAGCCAGCTCCTTTACGGCTGTGTCGACGGTCACCCTTGGATACCCCCGACGGCGGTAAAAGATTATGAGCCGGGCCCGATCGTTGGGGAACTCAGTCCGGTCCAGACAATGTTTGACCGTGAACGGAAGGTGGAGGTAACGCCTCGCCCAGGCCGATGGCGTGGTGACGATCGTTTTGGCGAGATCCGCGTCCGAAAAGGCGTGATTACCCTCGAACTCGAGACGCATTACCTCGAGATCGCCACGCTGGCATTCAATGTCCTGCGCCGCCGCGGTCGCCAATGGCGACATGGCAGTCAAGATTAACGCGGCGTAGACAAACCCCCCGAGACGCACCCGGGGCGATATCACCCGTGCAGCGCGCCTGCGCCCGGCGGCCGTCCCGGCGGCAGCTCTCGAGCGTAGTGCGTCTCCGTCTCTGGCTCGGTGCGGTCGCCCAACATTCTCTTTGGTCGTGTGGTCTGCGCACGAGACAGTTCGCCTTGTGGTACGAGAGGCGTGCGCTGGATTAAGAGTTGCACAATGTAAAACCCGGCCAAACCGGCAGCGACGCCGACACCAATGGCTGGCAACAGATCCTTGGCGCCTAGTTGGCGGCGATAATAGTATTCTGCGCTCACGTGAGGCCTATTTCGGGGTGCGCGAAAGTTCTCGTATTTGGCACCTTCATGTCAACCGTTAGA
>JBJMOT010000072.1:0-6388 GCA_045803585.1 Gemmatimonadaceae bacterium | reverse complement strand
GTGGAGACGACGTTTCAGGAGCGGCGGCCGTTCTTCGTCGAGAACGGAGGATTGTTCGCGCTGTCGATCTACGAAAGTCCCGACGAAGTTCTCTTTTATCCGAGGCGCATCGGGCGCGCGCCCCAGATAATCGCCGATTCGAGCGGCGGATTTGCCAGGCAGCCAGGACTGACCACGATACTCGGAGCGGCGAAAGTGTCCGGCAAGACGGCCGGCGGTCTGTCACTGGGAGTGATGGAGGCAGTCACTGCTGCTGCATTTGCGGACGTGCGCGACAGCCTCGGCAGAGATTTCCGCACCCTCGTCGAGCCCGCGACGAGCTATATGGTAGTGCGCGCGCAGCAGGATCTGCGCGCGGGGAAAACAGCGGTCGGCGGAATGCTGACCGCGGTGAATCGGTTCAACCTCGGCACAACGGAATCCGACCTGCATCGTGCGGCGTACGCGGGCGGACTCGACTTCCGCCACCGCTTCGGCGGAGCGAGCAGCGGAGACTACCAGATTTACGGCGCGCTGTTTACCTCGGACGTACGAGGCTCGGCGCAATCGATAGCTGAAACGCAGCGGTCGTCGGTGCATTACTTCCAGCGGCCGGACGCCGATCACATCGACTACGACACGCTCAAAACATCCCTCACCGGCTACGGCGCGCGGTTGCAGATCGATCGGCCGGTGGGACGGATCCGTTACGGCAACGCGTTTTATACGCGCACGCCCGGATTCGAGGTGAACGACATCGGGATCCAGAAGGTGGCCGACTGGTCAGAGAATTTCACCTGGTTGGGGACGGTCCAGAATCAGCCGAACTCGGTCTTCAACAATTGGAGCATGTTCACCAACACCTGGTCGTGGTGGACCTACGGTGGAGAGCGCACGTTCACCCAATTGAACATCGAAGCGGCGGGAGAGCTACGGAATTTCTGGGGTTCTTCTTTTCGCCTTGGTTGGCGACCTTCCGCGCACACGCTTCGGTTGCGCGGAGGGCCGCTGCTCAACGAAGACGGCAGATGGGTCGCCTTCGGCAGCTTCTATTCTCCCCAGCAAAACTCGCTGCGGGTGAACGCGTCATACAGCTTTGCCCGGGGGGACAATCGGGGTACGAGGTCGGCTTCGTTCTCCCCGACGATAGCATGGCAGCCGCTGACCAGTTTGACGGCGACGCTCGGCCCGAGCGTTACCAAAGAGAAGGACGACATCTTCTACGTTGCGCAGGCGGGGGCCGATGCCAGCCCGACGTACGTCCTGGGAGCGTTGAATCGAACCACCACTGCCCTGACGACTCGTGTCGATCTCGCGTTTTCTCCTTCGCTCACGCTGCAGTTGTACGCGCAGCCGTTTCTGTCAGCGGGAGCTTACTCTGATTTCAAGGAAGTCATCGCGCCCCGGGCGGCGAAATACGCTGACAGGTTCCACGGGTTCGTTCCGCAGCTGAACGGAAAGACCTACAGCGCGGACACCAACGGTGACGGTGTAACTGATTTCACCTTCGACGATCCGGCGTTCAACGTGAAGGACTTTCGGTCGAATACGGTGCTGAGGTGGGAGTACCGCCCCGGCTCGACGATCTTTTTTGTCTGGTCGCAGGGGAGGCATTCGGATGGCGGCAACGAATTGTTCAGGACCGCGCCGCAGAATGATTTTCTGGTGAAAGTGAATAGATGGATGGCTTTTTGATGCAGGCGGAGGACCGAGGGCTCTAACTGGATCCAGCGTCCAAATCGGCGGTAACACCTTCGACAGATTCTTTTATCAGAAGTCGCCATAGGATTGCTCGCCGCGGTCGAGTCGCCCACCGGCGGTGAAATCATTATTCCGCGCGACTAATGGCCCGTCTTGACAGGCGCGAATGGCCTTCGAAATGCGCGTCACCTGCCCCACGCGTCGAAAAGTAATGCAGCCGTCCAAGCTGCTCGACGACGCACTCAACGATGGAGTCTATATGAAAGCATTGTCGCTTCTCTTCACGCTCGCCGTGCTCGTCGCATGTGCCGGCAGCCCGACCGCCCCGTCAGCGCAGTCCAGCGTGCGCTCGAATCTTTTGACTGTACCCACCGGGGTAAGCGAAGCAAGAAACCCCTCCGGCACAGGACAGCCTTCACAAAGTTGTGGGTCGGCCACCGCGCAGACGGAGCCCAACGGATTTGGCACACCCGGCTTTGCTCACGCCGAGACCGTGTACGCCGGAAGTGACGGCACGCCATCTCAGGCGAACGGCAACTCACATGCAGTATCGCAATACGACGTAGCCTGCTACCAGCTCTCCAACAAATAGCGACGCAGTCGCAACAGCGAGGGATCCACCGCTTGTTCGGCAGATCCCTCGTTTGTCAGTCGCTGCGGAAACGGAGAGCGCAGGCTGCTCACCCCAATGCGATTAGTCCCCGCCAGGCGACCGCGTCGACATCCAGAGGTCGAACCCTCCGGATCCGCCCGCGCGATCGGATGTGAAGATGAGAGTGCGGCCGTTCGCGGTCAGACTCGGCTGCATATCTCCGTTGGCGGTGTTGATCGACGCGCCCAGGTTTACTGGCGCGGACCAGGGCTCGTGTACGCTGCGGCGGGTCGACGTGTAGATATCGAACCCACCGGAACCACCAGCGCGATTGGATGAGAAAAACATCTCTCGCCCGTCCTTCCGCATCGTGACGTGCTGGTCGTTGGCGGCGACGACATTGAGCTCGGGGACAATGACCGCCGGTCCGCGAGTTTCCCCACTGCGCGAGACAGGAGCGTAGTAGATCTCCGGTTGCGGCGTGGCCAGCGTCGCCCGGTTGAAATAGAAGTTACCCTCCCCGTCTTCCGCGCTTTGCAGATAGAACGCGGCTTGTTGGCTTCCATCCGCCGCGTTGACGTCGTCACCAAGACGTACTGGAGTACCCCAGCCAAAATCGTCGTTCGGGTTATCCCGTCGGGATACGTAGATATCAAAAATCCCCTGGGCGCGGAAGTGATCGGTCTGGAAGAAGAGAAGGTGGCCATCGTTCGACAATCTGGGGCCCGCGTCCTGACCCGTTGTGTTGAATGGTGCGCCGAGGTTTACCGGTGCTTGCCAGTCGCAATCGATGCAATCCCGGTGCGCCACCCAGATATCCGTCATGCCCAGACCGCCAGTCCGGGTCGAGGTGATGTAGAGACTCAGCTCGTCGGCGGAAAGCGCGGCGTTCATGTCGCCAGCGGTGGAATTGATGATTGGGCCCAGGTTCACCGGCGCGGACCAACCCGCGGACGAAAATGAGAAATTCCCCAGCGCAGGAGGGGAGACCGCTGGTCCAGCGGAATCAGGTTGACAGGCGAGGAGTAACACGAGCGGAAGTACCGCGGTTACTCTGTGAGTGAGCGCCGTTCTCATATACACCTCCAGGGAGAGTGGAGAGGGCCAACACCTCGCGACTCCCGTGATTTCTTGGGAGCGCACCGGCGTCGGCAGGAGGCGTCAGAGCAGCGAAGGATTCCGATCATACCGAGGCACGATTACGCCCGCCACTAGACTTTCTTGGCGTTCGAAGACTCGTTAGTTCGCGGACACGGGTCAGGGCGACGAACGAGGCCTTGTCACCAATTCCATGTGCAGGATCGGAAAAGGCAGTCCCTGCGCATCGGTCCCTGAGCGAGCAACGACGGTGAATCCGACGTGCTCATAAAACCCGACCGCCGCGGGGTTCTGCTCATTGACGTCTACCGCGCGCGCATCGAGTTCCTCGATCGCGTACTGCACCAGCCGACGCCCCGCCCCCAAAGCGCGATGCGCCGGATCGACGAACAGCGCGTCGATCTTCCGGTCGACGACCGCCATGAAGGCGTAGACTGAGCCTTCCTCATCGCGCAGACAATGAATTGGCGAGATCGTGGCCAGCTCGTGGTGCGCCAGCGGGATCAACGTCTGCAGATCCTGCTCGCTGAGAAAGTGATGCGTCGCCCGCACCGACGCTTCCCACACCTCCATCACCCGCGCGCGATCCGAATCCGATACCAAACTGACAGACTTCCTCTCGATGGCGTCGCCTCTGCAGGGAAGACCCATCATCGCGGGCCCGCTTGACGTCGCATCACCAGCCGTCGAGACGCATCGAGACCACGACTCGTTTCCTCATCGAAAACCCTGCGCACCGCCGGCGACCACTCCCCCTGCGGCACTTCCTCGAAACCCAACCGCGCGTAGAACGGCATGTTCCACTCGACATCGCGGGACGTATTGAGCGTCACTGCGCCGTAACCGCGGTTGGCAGCCCAATCGCAAACCGTCGTCACCAGTCTGCTCCCCAGCCCCCGCCGCATGTGGCCGGTGTGCACATCGAGCTCCTCGAGATGCGCCGAGCCCGGCTCGATCAGATCTACAAGCGCAAACCCCACCGGCGCGTCATCAGCGAGCGCCACCCAGAGCATCCCGTCACGCTGTCCACGATGTAACGTTTCCCCGCTGGTGGTCTGAGTGAGCAGCGATTCGGGTGCGTAGCCTTCAAAAAGCCTGGCAGCGTCGAGCTCGATTTCTCGCAAGTGCGGGACATCGGCAGGGCGAGCGAGGGCAATCGTGTAGGAAAGAGTTTCCGTCATGGCTCACTGGAAACTCGGAGTCGGGGTGTTTGGTTCCCTACTCGGCCGACTGCGCTCGCCAGCGCCGGAAGTGCTCAGTCAACGTGTTGAGAGCGCTGTCGGAGATGGATTCTTCCGGCAGGCAGCCGAGCGCGGCGATCGTTTGCCGCATCTGGTCGACGTAGACGACGCACGGATCGCAGACGGTGAGATGCTGATCGAAGCGCGCACGCACATCGGTCGGCAGCGCGCCTTCGAGATAGTCGGTCACCAGCTCGACCATTTCCTTGCAGGTCAGTCCGCCGAGGTCGGGCATCATCATTGAGTTATCCGTCATTTGAAGTGCTTCTCCAGCAACGCGCGGACACGACTGCGCGCCCGGTGAAGGAGTACTCTCTGATTAGTCTGACTGATCATTAGAACGTTACAAACATCTTCAGCCGGCCACCCTTGCACATCGCGCAGCGTGATCACCTGCTGTTGCGCCGGCGGCAGCGTGGAGATCGCCCGCGTCACCAGCTCCATCGTCTCGCTCGCCAGCAGCCTCGCATCAGTGGATTCTCCCGCTCCCCCTCCCCACGAGTGCGGCGGCACTGCCCAGTTGTTCGCCCACTTGTCGTCGGCGCCGCGAAATCTCTCCGCTGGCACCGCCGGCTCGGCCGGCGCTTCGGCCTCATCATCCAGCGACGCAAAGGATCCGGCTCGGCCTTCCTGAGCAGCCCGCGTGCGTGCGCGATTCACCAGGATCTGGAACAGCCACGTCTTGAACGCAGCACGCTCCTCGAATCTCTCGATGCCGCGAATCACGCCGAGCCATGTGTCCTGCACGATCTCCTCGGCGACGGCGAGGTTGCGGCAGTAGACGATGGCGAGCCGCAGCAGTGGTCGCTGATAACGCTGTACCAATGTCACGAACGCCGCTTCGTCGCCGCGCTTGAGTCCGCCGACGAGATCGACGTCGTCGTCCACGCGCAATGGCGCAATTGGCATTTGTAAGGGAGCCAATTCCGATTCGGTTGTAACGCCCGACGGAGATCGTGGACTAAGCATCAGGACATCTCATACGCGAAAACAATTGGAACGGAGGAGTTCCGTGCAACGCTCTGAAGACATCTACTATAGCACAGGAATCGGTATCTCGCGCTACGGCCTGCATGGGCGGTCAGTGACGCGGGAACCAAAGAAGCGCGCCGCAGGTTCATAGGTCGCGGCCGATGCTGGAGACTACGCATCAACTGCAGGCATTGACTCCGGATGCAGCTCGGGAGCGCGACCGCGCATTTGTGGCGGCCGCGCTACCACTGATGCCGAACGTCAAGCGGTATGCTCTCTATCTCACGCGCAACGAATCAGATGCCGACGACATCGTTCAGGAAACCTATCTTCGCGCACATCGCTACTGGTCGACGTTCGAGGATGGATCAGACTGCAGCAAATGGCTGCTCACCATCTGCCGCAACGTCTTCACCACCAGGATTCACCGCGAGGAGAGAATGCTCGCCGTCGAAGACGATGAGCTCGAGTCGCTTGCCGCGGCGCGCACTCACAACGCCGCGCGGGTGGCGGGAGTCGACGACGTTTACTCGCGAATCGACCTCGGTCCTGCCATTCGTGCCGCCATCGATCAGCTCGATATCGTCTTTCGCGAAGTCGTCGTACTCAGCGACATCGAAGGCTATTCGTACGAGGAGATCGCGGAGACGCTTGGCATCCCGATGGGAACCGTGCGGTCGCGGCTGTTCCGTGCGCGCCGGCACCTTCAGGCAGCGTTGATGGTTTACGCGATCGATGCCGGATACGGACACGCAAAGCGCGAGCACAAACTCGCGGCGGCAGAGGCAACCGGCAATGGATAGCC